>JBDTFL010000415.1:0-5473 GCA_039937955.1 Polyangiaceae bacterium
GGTGGTGACGGCACCTCGATCGCGCTCTTGAACACGCTGCAAAAGCTCTTGCCGCCCGACGCGTCGTTTCCCACGCTCGGCTTGCTTCCACTGGGAACCGGAAACGCGTGGGCGCGATCGGCCGGCGCGCGCAAGCTCGGCTTCGCGGTGAAGGCGCTGCAACGCGCGACTGAATTTCCGCTGCCCACTCGTCGTTATGGTTTGGTCGAGGTCGAAGGCGGACTGACGACATTCACGGGCTCGGGCTGGGATGCGCAAGTGCTGAACGACTACAAAAACCAGCTCGACACGTCGGTCGGTCTCGGCAAGCCGGTCGCGAAAAGCGTGTACGGATATTTGTCGGCGATGCTGTTTCGTACCGCGCCGAAGGTGATGGTGTTCGGTCGGCCGCATCTCATCATCGAAAATTTGGGCGACGAGGTTTTCACCCTCACGCCGAGCGGACGCGTGGTGCCACTCGAAGGCGCGAAGCACGGCACCGTCTTATACGACGGTCCAATGAGCGTCGCCGGCGCCGCAACGTGCCCGGAATACGGCTACGGATTTCGCGCGTATCCATTTGCCGAGCGCTACTTGGGGCTCTTGAACGTGCGCGCATACGATCGCGCTGCACTCGGCGCGATCAAAGACATCCCGAAAATCTGGGTCGGCCAACATCCGCTGCGTGGCATGCGCGATTGGTTCACGAGCGGGGTGCGCATGACGTTCTCGAGGCCGATGCCAGTGCAGGTCGGTGGCGACGCGATCGGCGAGCGGCTGTCGGTCGAGTACAAAGTTTCGTCGCGCCAAGTCGACGTGATCGATTTCCGTGCGCTCAGCGCCCACAATGTCGCGTGAATGGGCGCGAGCTCGTTGATCCGAAGATGACGCCGACGCGTATTGTCGGACGTACATGAGGCGAACTTTTTCGGTCTGCGCGCCGCTCCTCGTTCTGGTCGCCTGTGGATTGGGGTGTGCATCGACACAACCTGGATCACTGGCAAAACAAGCCACTTCAGCGACCACGGCATCACCTTCGATGGCCGAGCTCGAGCACGCAGGTGCGCCCGGTGCCCCGCTCGCGTGGTCGGATTTTTCGCCAGCTACGTTTGCGCGCGCAAAGGCCGAGCACAAGTTCATCGTGATGGATGGCTCCGCCGAGTGGTGTCATTGGTGCCACGTGATGGAGGCCGTCACGTATCACGACGACGCCGTCCGAAAACTTTTGGACGCGCATTTCATTCCGGTGAAGGTCGACGTGGATTCGCGGCCCGACATCGAGGAGCGCTACTCGGATTACGGCTGGCCCGCGACGGTGATCTTTTCACCCAACGCCGACGAGCTCGGAAAGTACCGTGGCTACATCGCGCCCGAGGACATGATCGAAATTCTGAACGATGTCATCGCAACTGGTGCAAACGGCGGCGACAAAGGCCCGGTGAGACCCGCGGAGCCGGACGATCCCATTTTGTCGGACACGCCGATCACGCACGCGCAAATTCAAGCCGTGCAAGACACGACCGCGAAAGCGCTCGAAGCGTTTTGGGATCCGAAAGAAGGCGGTTGGGGCAAGCAGCCGAAGGTGCCGATCTCGGGTGATGTTGCCTGGGCGATCTTGCGCGCGCAGCAGGGTGACGCGCGCCTCAAGGCGCACATGACTCTCATGCTCTCGCAGGAGCAAAAGATCATCGATCCGATTTGGGGCGGAATTTACCAGTATTCCGTAGCTCCCGATTGGGACCATCCGCATTTCGAGAAGCTGATCATCTTCAACGCGGGGGCGATCGACAACTACTCCGCGGCGTTCATGTTTACGAAGAACGAAAAATATTTGGCGACGGCAAAGTCGATCGCGCAATACGAAGAGACATTTGCGATGTCACCCGAAGGCGGTTTTCACGGCTCGCAAGACGCCGACTTGAACGCGCACGCGGTCGGCAAAACATTCATGGACGGTCACAGATATTTTGCATTGGACGACGCACATCGTCGCGCGCTCGGCATTCCGCGCGTCGACCAGCACGAGTACGCAAAAGACACGGGCCTCGGCGTCGCAGGTTTCGCCACGCTCTACGAAGCGACGCACGACGCGCAGGTGCTCGCTGTTGCAGCGCGCGCAGCGAATCACATCGTGGAAACGCACGGCACGATCAAGGGAGGCGTTTCGCACGACGCCATCGCCGACAAGACCAGCGAGCCGCACGTTTTGCATTTGGCGGACAACGCGGCGCTCGGTCTGGGTTTGATGCGTCTCTACGAAGTGACGACCGACGCGCAGTGGTTGGCGATGGCGCAGAAGATTGCAGACTACATGCTTTCCGATTTGTTCGATGCCGAGCGCGGCGGCTTCTTCGAGCACAATGTGGATCCCGACGCGGTCGGAGTTTTTTCAGCGCGACGAAAACCATTCGACGACAACGTCGCGGCGCTGCGCCTGTTCGAAAAGTTGGAGCTCGCAAAAAAAGACGCGCGCTACGAAAAGGCGATCGACCGCACGTTGCGGCTCTTGTGCGTTCCCAAAAAGATCGACGATCAAGGCAAATTTCTAGGCGATTTCTTGTTGGCGCTCGAGGCCGCAAAGAAGAGCTGAGTCAATCTCCGCCATTGCCGGCGTCCCCGGTGAACGGATTGCACGCAGACTGTGCGGCGCTGCATCGCGTCTCGTCGCTCGCTGAAAGCGAATCGACGTCACCCAACGAAAACGACTCGAAGGGCTCTTCCGATTTTCGCGTCTTCTACGGACCCGCCCGCGCGATGCTCCAACGGTCGGGCGTGAGCGCCGTTGTGTCTGGAAGCGGCGCTCAAACCATCGCGTTCAGCGTCGCTCTGCAAGCTGAGTCGGCGTCGCGCACTCAGTGCATGATCACGAGCTTGCCATTTGTGATTCCGAATGCCGCTCCGCTGTTTGCCCCGACCAATCCGGTGCACGAGATGCGCGCGTTCACGCATGAAGCACCTTGCGAGATCGCGTCGACGGTAAGCGTGCAACTACCCGCTGTGCCCGGGTACGAACAAGCTTTCGGGCCTGTGTCGTCGGGAGAAAGCAGCACGCCGGTCGATGGGCAGACCGTGTCGTCTTGCTCGCCGCTCGTGGTGTAAAACGGCCCGTTTCGAAACACGAAATGCATTTCGTACGCAGTGCCGACCGACGCGATCGTCGGATCACTCAACTCGGGCAACCACCAGTCGAGATCGTATTGATCATCGAAGCCCGGATTCACCGTGCTCTCGCGCAAGAGCGACACGCGACCGCCCCAATGATTTGCGATCGGCGCACTGAAGGTCGAATCCCAAAACGCTGCGTCGACGATGCCGCTCGGTGATTGTTCGAGGATCGGCGACGGCATGTTGGTCGGGATATTTCCAGTGCCCGTCCACGTTCCGTAAAAACCAGTCGCCGCCGGATAGCCAGCGAGCGGTGCCGGACATGGATTTGCGGGTGCCGCGTCGGATGTCGATGCGTCTTTCGATGACGAGCCATCGAACGCGCTCGTCGATCCATCTCGCGGTGAGCCGCTGTCGTTCGCGGACGTTGCGCCGTCGCCAGTGCTCGCGGCACCTGCGTCCGATGAGTCACCGAGATCTTGCGAAAGCTCGCACGCTCCCAAACCGGAAATCGAAAACGACAAAGCGATGAGCGGAAGAATGAAGCCGGGTTTCGAACTCATGAGCGAATCTCCTTGCTCCTTGGTTGAGCGCCGCGCTGCCTTTTCGTCGAAAAATCTTTCGCGCTCGGTCGATTTCGATTTTGAGGCTTATTTTTCCGCTCAAAATCGATATCCGGCTGTGACCGCGAAAGCGCCGGCGAGGGCTGGAGTGGTCCAAACGGGATAGTCGTCGAGTCGGAGCGTCGTACGCGTAATCGGGGCCAGAGCTTCCGCGCGCGCGCCCAAATGAAATTCACCAGCAACCGCGACATCGACACCCGCGAGCAACGCCGCCGATGCATAACCGGTCGTCGCTTGTCCCAACGTCGCAACGCCCGAGCCACTTCCTTGAAGCGCACCGCCGTCGAAACGCGCACACGCGAAGAAACTCCTCGGCAGAACACAAGCACCAGCACCGGCACGCAAAAGTGCGGCGCTCACCGCCCCTGCACCGCCGCGTGGATCCGCATCGTCACTCAGCGGTAAATCTGCACCGAGCTCCGCGAACAAACCGAGCAGTGAACGACGCGCGCGGATCATCGCGAACGGCCCGAGCGAAACACTCGGAACGATTCCGAATCCGACCCGCGCTCCGCCTTCCACATCCAAATGCCACGGCGTCGACTTCAACAGCGGCGGCGGTTCCTTGGCTGGTGACGGTTTGGTAGTTTCGACCGGCGGCGGGACCGGATGTACTTCTGGACTTGTTTTTATGGGTGTTGGTGATGTTTGCGGAGGCGGCCGCGTGAGCGTCATCGGATCGACCGCGAGGCTCACGCTGATCACGATCGACTGCGCGAGCTCGTCGCACGAATCTCCGCGCGTCTCGACATGACGAACGAGCGGCCGCGTCTGCCCCTCTTGTGACGTGATGTTCGCCTCGAATCCGCTCAGCGTGCGCGAGATGTGTACGTCGAGCGAATGCGACGCCGAATCCTTGAACGGGTCGTAACCGAGGCGCGATGAAATTTGTTTTTTGAGATCGTCCTCGGTCGGACACGCCTCTTTCGCGCTCGCGTCGATCGCACATGACCAGCGCGCTTCGGCGAGTGGTGCGTCAGCGTGTGCTGCAGTCGTGCTCGCGAAAAGCGCCACTGCAGATGCAGCTGCGAGACGATAGCGCCGCGAGGTCACTCGCTCTGGATACCCGAAGTCTTTTCGACGGCCGGTAGAAAAATACTGTTCGGGTAACGCTTCTCGAAACGTGTGGCGCGTTCGCGACACTTGCTCATGTCACCGGCACCCGCCAAGGCTTGCACCGCGAGGAACTCGCGCTCTTCGGAAAGTGTGCCGTTCGGAAAACGTCGTTGATGCTCGTCGAGGCTATTTTCCGCGGCTTGGTACGCTCCGCGCGCAACGGCGGCGCGCGCCATGTCGATGAGCTGTTGCTCGTCACCGAGTGAGGTCGACTCGCCATTTTTCGCGCCGCTCACTGCGCTCGACGTGTCGTGCGATGCCATGACGGTCGGCGGCTTGTCGGCTGGTGGAGATGAATCGATCGGCGCGGGAACGGTTGCGGTTGATGCAACGACAACAGAGGCGACAGGCTCGATCGCGGCGGTCGTCGTCTGGGTTGCGGCGCTCGCGATGTCGTGATGCGACTCGTAATGCGAATTCACTCCGGCACCGACCGCTGCTCCAGCGCCGAGCAAAACGGCGGCAACACCGATTTTCGTAGCCAACGACCACACAGCCGCGGCCTTCGCCGTTGCAGCCGCGCCAGCTCCAGTTACTGCAGCTCCATGACCCGGCTGCGATTGCGAAACACCGTGACCGATGGCTCCGCCACCAAGACCAGCAACTGGCGCGAGCAAAATCGCGTGCTCGAGTCGACGCACCGCTCGCTC
>JBDTFL010000416.1:0-13079 GCA_039937955.1 Polyangiaceae bacterium
GTTCGGCGTATTGGCTGTGCGAGCCCTCGTTTCACGAACCACGATGCGTTTCGACGCGCGCACGTTCGTCATCGAGACGCCGCTCGCGTTTTGGCAGCGTCGCGAAATTCCGCTCGACGACATCGACGGGTTCGTCGCGTGCACGCAGGCGTCGCAAGTGACCGACGTCGTCGTAAAGCTGAAAAACCTCCCCGACGCGGAGCTGCCGATCGATTGGCAACCGCTTGCAGTCACCGTGCGCGGCAGTAAGAAACGACTCTTCGTGGCGCCCGCCGAGGACGCGAGCTGGCTGGCGCGTGAGCTCGGCGAAATGCTGACGGCGGCGCGTCAGCTGGGACACGACACGTATCGCTCTTAGAGCAGTCGGCGGTGCTCCACCAAAATGCACTTGTCCTGGACAACCTGGATGCCGGCTTGCGCGAGCTCCTCGGCCACCGCGTCATCGCGAATGCCCAGCTGCAGCCAAACGGCGCGCGGCTTCTTCGCGAGAATGTCGGCGACGTGTTTTTTGACGTCTGAAGATTTCCGGAACACGTCGACGAGATCGACGTCGCCTTCGATCGCCGCCAGCGTTCGGAACACGGGACGACCCAAAATCGTGGCGACCTCCGGGTAATAAACCGGCACCGGGATCACGTCGAAGCCCACGCTCTGAAGATACTTCGGCACGGTAAAAGAAGGCTGATCCGCTTGAGCCTCGGTTTTGATTCCGAGCACCGCGATGCGTTTCGTTTGCTGGAGCAGTGTTCGAATTTGGTCGTCGGTCGTGAGGATGTTCGCGTTCGTCATGGGCACCACCGTTCGGGAGGGAACAGATTCCAAAGACGCCGACCAAGACTGCGGCGCCCGCGAGCCAACCTGAAATTCCGATCAAGCGAAGCGTCTATGCGCCCTGACGACCGACCCGTGCGTCGAGCTGCGCACCCATGCTCGCGATCAGATTATCGAAATCGATCGGCTTCGGTCGCACGATGTCGAAGAGCGCGAGCGTAGCCGGCGCGACGTCGCGTCCGCTCGTTGCAATCAGAAGAATGGCGGCCAGCTCCTTTTTGCCGCGCACATGGGCCGCGAGATCTTCGCCCGACATTTGCGGCAGCGTGAGATCCGTAATGATGGCGTGCGGGACCTCGATGGCGAGCTGCTCGATGGCAGCCTCGGCGTGCGCCGCTGAGGACGTGACGTATCCGGCAACTGCCAGCGCGCTCTCCATCAGCTCACGCGAATCATCATCGTCGTCGACGATCAGCACGCGGTACGACCGAGGAGGAGTCAGCATGGTTGGCGACGCAGTGTGCAGACGTCATGCGCCGAGCACAAGCGGTGACTGCGCGTTCTACATCGAAAAAACAGCTATAGCTGGCGACCTCGATGATCCGCAGAGCAGTCTTGATGACGACCGCCGCACTGTTTTATTCGTCGTCGTCGGCGCTTGGGCAGGGCAATGATTTTGCGGCACCGACCGGCGGACGCTCCACGCTCATGGGCGGGACCGGCATCGCGCTCGGCCACGACGGCGCCTCTCCGTTTCTGAATCCGGCAGGCATCGTACGCATCGAGGATCAGCGCCTCGCGTTCTCGGTCAACTTCTACACGCTCGGCTTCACGCACTACTCCGACTTTCATCAGCCGGGCACCGTAGACACCACCAACGTCAGCGCCCCCAACGGCACCAGTCTGACCACCAACACGTTTCGCGTTTTGCCGTCGACGCTCTGTTTATTTTTCACGATCGGTCAGCTCGCGAAGATCGCCGACGCAGATGCCGCTCCCATGCCTTCCGATCGCGTCGTGCGTCGCAAGCTGTCGATCTGTTTTGCGCAGCTCGAGTCCGAAGACGTATCGCTACAAGCCGTGCACTACCAAGGCGTGACACCGAACGGACCCACCGCTCAAGTTGCGTCGCTCGCACGTCGCTGGAGCCGCACGTATATCGGTCCGACGTACAGCCAATACCTCACGCCGCGAATCGCGATTGGAGCTTCAATTAACGGGGTTTACTCACACGACGCGTATTCGTTCGACGGCAGCAGCATCACGTCGAAGGTGGGCGGCGGCGCCCTCGCGTCGAGCCTCAGCATGAGTGGCAGCGGCAATTCGGTGGACCTCACGGCGATCGTCGGCGCGACGTTTCGCGCGTCTGACGTCCTCACGTTCGGCCTGTCGGTGCGAGCGCCTTCGCTTCACGTGCTCGGTTGGTACGACGGCACGTTCGCGCAATCGAGCGAAGGATCGAACGGCGACACGTCGACCGTCACCAATGCGAGCGGAAATTTTTTGGCGCCATCACCGCTGCGCGTGGGCAGCGGAATCGGGCTCGAGTTTCCGAGCGTCAAATTCGAAGCGGACGCTGCGCTGATTCTTCCGCTCGCGACCGAGGCACGCACGACGGTGGACGTGACGACGAACACGCTGAACGCGAACGCTCTTCAACAAACGCAGTCGAGCGCGACATATGCCGTTCAAAATCATCCGATGGTGAATCCGGCCATCGGCATCGAATATTTTTTGCGGCCGTCGTTCAGCTTTATTGGCGGTGTGTCGGCGAATTTGTCGACGCTCACGACGCTGTTTCCCGAGCCGTCGGTCGGCAATTTGGTGCAAGCGAAGACCAATCAAGTGACCGGATCGTTCGGGCTGGGCTCGTACGGCGATCACAAAGAGCTCTTGTTTGGCGCGCAATTTCAATACGGATGGGGAGACGCGCTGGTCGTGAACTCTTACGTCATTCCGAACGACTGGGCCGTCGTCTCCACGCAGTCGTATGCGACGATGCTCGTGATTTCGGGCGCTACGGATTTGCGATCGATCGAGAATGCGGTCGCGAAGGTGAAGAACACCGTGGTGACCGGCGACCCGAACAAAGCGCCGCCGAAGAAGCCGTAGTCATTGAGGCGAAAGCGCGTCGTTGTCGCAGTCTGGCGTCGGCCGCGCGCATGCGCTCGCGAAGATTGGCGTGGATCGGTTGCGGATCGACGTTTGCAAACGCGGTCGTGATGCTCAGCCTAGGATCGTCTCGTCGCGCGAACATTTTGGGGATGTCCGTCGCCTTCGTCCTCTTCTCGGTTTTGTCGGGCTGTTACCGCGATCGTGAGGTGCGCCACGAAGACAGAGTGGAGCGCCACGACGACAAGGTGGAGCGCAAGGAAGAAAAAAAACAAGAGAAGTACGACGAGCACCACTGAGCGTGCTGGTGAATGCTCCGCAACGTCTACGCGAAGAACGCCTCGAGGGCGGCTCGTTCGTCGATCGACAATTCCGGATCGAGCCACGTCATCAGCGCGTGTGCGTCGCCGAACGTACGCCGAGCGGGATTTCCAGCCTCTTTCGTCATGCGCGCGATTTGAAGCATGCGTGTCGGTGCCTCTGGCGAGATGAGCATGCCCGCGCGAAGCAGCTTCGGGTTGTCGGCTTCATGAGCGCGACGAAACGGGCGGTCGTTTCGGGCGAAAACGCACGCGCGATCGACAGGTCGCTCACAACGATCACCGGCTGCGGATACCAATCTTCCCGCGGGATTCGCAGCCGGGTGCATCAAAAAAACATAACGTGATTCAGGCGAGATCTTCGGACGCGGGAGGCATCGTCGCCGGATATTCGGTGAAACGAATGCAGCGCTCCACATCAGCTGGCCAATTCGCGGTCGTGAACCCGCCGGCGCCGTTGTAACCGATGCCCGGCATCTGACTCTCGCCCACCGCGAGCGAATGGAGAGGCGGATAGCCCGCGGCTGCACACCACTCGGCGACCTCGCTCAAGAACGGGCCGACCATCCGAACGAGATGCGCGAGCTTCGCGCGGTCGCACAACACGCCGTAGCGGATCGTGTAGAGCGTCGTGAGGATTCGCTTGCCGGGCGGCTTTCGCGCGGTGATTTCGCGGTGATGATCGAGCAGTGCTTGTCCGAGCACCCGAGCTTCTGCGCGCATGTGAGAAGCGTCGATGAGTTCGGCGATGAGCGCAAGTCAGCCATGTCGAGACCAGCCAGCGACCTGTTGAAAACTTTGTGACGTTCACGTGAGGTTTTTGTCTTGCTCGTTTGGTCCAGCAGCCGTAATTGCGTGCGTCGCTTTATCGAGGAGGTCTCAGGAATGTCGCACGGTCGTCATGTGAAGGTTTTGAGTCGTGGAGTCGCCGCCCAGTTGGCGAACGCGAAAAATGTCGAGACGATGCTGCAAGAGCTCGTTGCACTGCTCGGTATGCGCACGCTCGGTGAACCGCACATGTATGAGGTGGAGACGGAAATCGCGAAGCTCGGCGTCGAGCCGTTCGAGGACGAAGGCGGCGTCACCGGCGTCTGCGTCCTGTCGACCTCGCATTGCGCCATTCACACGTGGCCGCTTCGTCCGTTCTTCGTCATGGACATTTATTCGTGCCGCGATTTCGATCCCGCGGTCGTCGAGGCGCATCTCGCCAAATACCTCGGCGCTTACGACATCCAAATGACCGACGTCTCGTTCGCGCTCGAATACAAGTTCGAGAACGTTCCGGCGGCGCGCCCGTCGCAGGCCAGTCTCAACAACTGAGCGGGCTGACGCTCGGCGCTTTCAGAACGTGACCGACAACACGTTTTTGACGTCGACGTCGGTCGTGCCGACCCCGCTGGGCGGTAGCGAATCGTAGTGATATTGCCGGTAATCGCCGCTGAGAGCACCTTCGTGGGCTTGAAGAGTCACGGCCCGCGCAATGTGCTCGTCCGCCTATAGATTTATCCGGCTTGGTGCAGGCCTTCGTCGTCGGCGCTCGCTACCTTGGTGAGCAGGCGGAACAGCTCGCCGCGTTCACGCACGCTGAGCATCGCAAAGCTGCTGCGTTCGATGCCCTCCAGCGTCGCCTCGATTTTCTGTTTCTTTTTGGCGTCGAACGGCGCCGGCTCGATCACGAACGCGCGACCATCGCTCGGATCCGGAGCGCGCCGCACGAGCTTCGCTTTTTCCATGCGATCGACCGCGCCCGTGAGCGTTCCGCTTCCGAGCGCCAGCACGCGCTGAAGCTCACCGACTTTCATCGGCCCTTCGGTCCATAAAACCAAGAGGATGTGGGCTTGCTCGGCCGAGAGCTTGTGTGTGGCCAAGGCTCGGGCGCTTCCGCGATTGACGGTGCGAAACGCACGCACGAGCGCATAGCCGAGAGACGAGCGGACCTGCTTACCTTGCATGCAAGATAACTATCTCGTATACCAACTATTGTACAGGAGGGCTGGATGGATCACGCAGCGCAGGTGGATCTCGCACGTCGGCTTCTGGTTCGCGTGAAGAACGAGCCGGGAAGCGCCGCGACAGAAAAGCCACGAACCGCCTTGATTTCTCGGTCACGGTACTTGTCTCACGCATTCTTTCTTGCGGAGCGGCAGCGCGTTTTCACGACCACGCCGCAGATTGTTGCGCACGCGAGTGACTTGGCCCAGCCGGGTGCATGCCTCACCGCCGACGTAGCGGGTGTTTCTCTTTTACTGACGCGCGCTGCAGATGGTCAGGTCCGGGCATTTCGAAATGCGTGTCGTCATCGCGGAACCGAGCTCGTCAGCGGCGCTGCGCCATGCTCGAAGAAGGCGATCGTGTGTCCGTACCACGGGTGGACGTACGATCTGGCCGGCCGTCGAATCGGCGCTCCCCATTTGCCGGTGTTCGCCGGGGAGGATCGCGATCGCGACGCGCTGGTGCCCGCGTTCGCGGAGCTGCATCACGGTTTGGTGTGGGCCTCGCTCGCGCCGTTCGATGCACGTGTGCATTTGGGCGCGCTCGACGAAGAGATCGCCGCTGTCGAGCTTTCAGCTTGGAAGGTCCACAAGCGCTCGCTCCACGACGTGCACGGGAATTGGAAGCTCGTCGTCGACGCTTTTTTGGACGGTTACCACATTCGTCATTTGCATCGCGAGACGGTGTATCGATTTTTCTTCGACGCGCAGTCGGAGGCGGAACGCGTGGGCATGCACATTCGAGCGGCCACCGCGCGCCGCACCTTGGGTGATGCGCACGAAAACGATCTGACCGCTCAAAATCTGCGCGCGCTCGTCACGCCGAGCTACGTCGTCTTCCCGAATACCGTTTTCATTCTGCATCCCGACTACACGAGCGTCATTCGTCTCGAGCCGATCGCTGCGAATCGCACGCGATTTTCCCACACGATGCTCGTTCCGAGTACGACGGCGGAAGATCAGCGCGCGCATTTCGACAAGAGCTTTGCGTTGATCGACGAAGGCGTTTTCGTGCGTGAGGACCTGGCGATCGTCGAGGCGATGCAGCGCGGAATGGAGTCGAGCGCCGACGACACCCTGTTGTTTGGCGAGCTGGAAATCGCCGCGAAATGGTTTCACGAGAGCATCGACGCGCTCGTCGGGTAAGAGCGTGACGTTTTTTTTCGCAGCTTGTCGTTTTCGCGTGATCCCATTCGTGTAGTGGGCGAACCCTTACTAGCGAGGACGCGATGAAAGAATATTTGCTCAGCATCATGCAACCCGACGGACCAGCACCTGCCGACATCGGTGAGATAATGCAGAAGGTGCATGCGGTGAACGCCGAGCTCAGAGCCGCCGGTGCATGGGTGTT
The DNA here is from genome assembly GCA_039937955.1 of Polyangiaceae bacterium. GTDB lineage: Bacteria > Myxococcota_A > Polyangia > Polyangiales > Polyangiaceae > JAICXU01. The sequence goes on from JBDTFL010000416.1 coordinate 6,546, forward strand.
CAATCAAGCGCTGACCCCTGCGTCGAGCGCCACGGTGGTGCGTAGTCGCGCGGGCGATCCGCCGATGACCGACGGCCCGTACGTCGAAGGAAAAGAGCACATCGGCGGGATCATCGTGGTGGCGGCGACGGATCTGGACGCCGCGCTAGAATGGGCGCGGAAATATTCAGAGGCGACCTCGCTGCCGATTGAGGTCAGACCTTTCGTCGGTCATGGATGATCTTCCGGCATCCGCGATCGCGCACGCGTTTCGCAAGGAATACGGTCGTGCGGTCGCGGTGCTCACTCGCGTGCTCGGTGACATCGACCTCGCGGAGGACGCCGTGCAAGATGCATTTGCGATCGCGACCGTTCGTTGGCCGGTGAGCGGCGTTCCTCCGAGCGTCGCCGGGTGGATCATCAATACCGCTAAAAACAAGGCGATTGATCATCTTCGCCGCGAGGCTTCGCGTGCCGACAAACACGCTGAAGCGATGGCTCGCCTGAGCGATGACACGCCAGAAACGGAAGACGAGGGGATCGTGCACGACGACCAACTGCGGATGATTTTCACGTGCTGTCACCCCTCGATGGCGATGAGCGCGCAAGTGGCGCTCACGCTGCGGCTCGTTGCGGGCCTCACGACCGAAGAAATCGCGCGCGCGTTTTTCGTCCCCGAGGCGACGATGGCGCAGCGCCTTCTGCGCGCGAAAGGAAAAATTCGCGACGCGAAAATTCCCTATCGTGTGCCGAGCGAAGCCGACCTCGCGTCGCGTGTGCAGGCTGTGTTGTCGGTCGTCTACTTGATCTTCAACGAAGGACACACCGCGAGCTCCGGCGATCGTCTGTCGCGCGAGGATCTCGGAAGCGAGGCCATTCGTTTGGGACGTCTGCTGGTCGAGCTGCTGCCGAACGATCCCGAGGTGCGCGGGCTCTTGGCGCTCATGCTCCTCGTGGAGTCGCGGCGCCTCTCACGAACGACGTCGAGCGGCGACCTCGTGCTTTTGAAAGATCAAGATCGCGCGTCGTGGCAGCGCGATTTGCTCGACGAAGGCCAAGCGATCATCCGGGCGCTGCTCACGCGAAACGAGCCGGGCCCGTACCAAATTCAAGCGGCGATCAATGCCGTGCACAGCGACGCGAAGACCGCGGAAGCGACGGATTGGCCACAAATCGTGGCACTTTATGATCAGCTCACGCATTTCACGCCTACGCCGATCGTCGCGCTTCATCGCGCCGTCGCCGTTGCAGAAGTGAAGGGGCCGCAAGCGGGACTCGAGCTCGTCGATGTATTGGGGCTCACGGATTATTATTTGTTCCACGCCGTGCGCGCCGATCTATTGCGAAGGCTCGATCGCAAACACGAAGCGGCCCTTGCTTATGCAGCGGCGATCGAACGAAGCGAAAATGTCGCTGAGCGCGCCTTCTTGCAGCGTCGTCTCGATGCGCTCGCGGACGCGTGACTTGTGTCACGCATTTGCAGCTCGCGCGCTTTCACTTACACGGCGCAGGCGCAAACCCCATCCGCTGATTCGCGCGGTCGATCACGATCAGCTTGTTGTGCAAAATGGGCGCGCCCATTTCGATCGGCGGCAGACCTTGGTTGTTCGTTCCGCGCGTGAAGAGCGCGGGGGCATAGCCGCAGCCTTCGAAATACATCAAATACGCGCTGGTCGCGGGAGCCTGCACGGTGACGCCGCCTGCGAACGTCAAGGTCAACGGCGGGAGCATCGCGTCGAGATCGGCGGAGCTTTGCGTGAGCGGCACGCACGCGTCGTAGTTGGATTTGAAAAATGCGGTGGCGGACCCGAACAGCTTCGTGAAATTCGCGTCGCTGCCGATCTTCGCGACGACCGCGTCGAAGGTGGCTTGCGGCAACCACAAAGCGTCGCCGCCCGTGTCGACGAATGCATCGCCGAAGCTGCTCGCAGCAAGTCCCAAGTCTTGTCCTGCAACTTGGATTGACGACATGCTGACCGCGTAGAATCTGTCGCCGCTGATCATGGGCGTCCACGAGGGCGCGAATTTGGGATCGAATCCGCCGAGCCAAAGATTTCCAGAGCTCGGACAAAGTTGAAACGAAAAAATATCCGGCGAGCCCGCCTGCGCGAGCTGATCGAGATAGCTGCTCGTGCCGGCATAAAGAAGATCGCTTGGCCCGAGCCCGATGATGCCCGAGATGGACGCGCCACAAAACGAATCCAATGCAGGAAAAAAGCCGTTTTGCGATCCAATGTCGACGAGGTCGACGTTCACTGGCGGCGCGCTTCCGACCGAGACCGAGTCCGAAAAAATTTCTCCCGACCAACCCGTGCCGTTCGCAAAGCTCTCGGACGTGGGTTTGTGCGTGTCGGTTGCGTCGGGGCCTGGCGCATACAGAGGAGCAACGCCGCCGTCGACGCATGATGCACACGAGGATCCGCCGACGCCCGTGATGCTCGACCCAGTGTCGACGACGAACGTGAATGGTTGCGATCCGCCGAGCGTCACGGTGGCCGTGTAGTTGACGCCGCATCCGCCGAGCGCAATCGCCGTCGGGACGATCGCGGAATCCGCGCCGCCGTCGGGGATGGTCGTCGATGCATCGCCGCGCGAATCTGCGCTCTGCGAGGAGGAGCTGCATCCGACGAGCATTGCGGAAAGAATTGCGGCGACCTTGAGGGACCGGCGTTTGGTTGCTACGAACATCCGCAGACTTTCATGCACGACCCGAGATCTGTCGAGTGCACTAAATCGACGCCGCCGCCCGCTGCATCGGCGCTCGCGCGTGAAAACGCGTACGTCCAGCATCGCGTCGGGCCCGGCATCAACTCGTGGGTGTTCGATTACTGGAACGAAAAGCCGATCGAAAAACGCGCGGTCGGTTGCGGACTGGAGATCGCAATTCAGCTCGAGGGCGAGTGGAACTCCCGCGGCCACATCACCGGCGCCAAGGTGTTCGAGCCCGGAATGATCCTCGGCGTCACTGCGGGGGAGCGCTACGCGCATGTACACAAGAAGAAGGGCGACAAGGCAGGACGCCAAGTCGGGTTCGTCGTGTTCGGCGAAATGTTGGAGCGCCTCGAGGCCGAAAATTGCGAGCTGCGTTTCAAAAATGTCGGCGCACGCGACGCACGATTCCTCGAATTTTGTAGGTTATTTGCCGACCGCATCGATCACGGTCTGCCGCCGCCCGAGGACTCAGCGCTCGAGGTCGAGGCTTTCATCGCGCGACAGTTCGATCTCTGCAAGGCGTCTTCCAAAATTCGCGCGAAGAAGGAGCTCGAGAATCATTTCGAGTTCGACCTGCCGATGCAGCTGGTGACCGACGCGGCGGGTCTTCATCCGGAAACGTTTTGTCGTCAGTTCACGCGCGATTACGGAATCTCGCCGGCCATCTATCGCGTGCTCTTACGTCTCAATCACGCCACGCGTTTGTTGTGGTCCCGCCCAGATTTGACCGTCGAGCAGATCGCTGAAGAGAGCGGCTTCCGCAACAAGTCGTATTTTCATCGCGCCTACGTTCGTCAGTACGGCAGAACGCCCAAAGCGGTGCGTGCAGGATTCTTGGAAGCGCTCCAGAGCGTCCAAGCCTCGTGAGCCACTCGTAGCAGTTACATTTTCGAGACGAGACGAAACACTTCGGCGTCATCGACGTCTGCGTCGTCCAGATTCATCTCGTGGAACTCGATGCGCGGACGAATGCCGCTCGGGCTGCGATGAAGGCCGCAGTCGCGATCGGCCCGCGCGTTCGGCCCAAACGTCATGACGCCGCAGTTTTGACAAACCGCGACATGGTCCTCGTAGTCGAACGGACGCACGACGTAGTCGGCGGCAACCAGCGAGAGAACGCGCTCCGACAAGTGTTGAGACACCGCTTCGTTCGGTACGAATCCGCGGTCGCCGTTGCAGTCTTCGATGCGCGCAAATACCTCGTGAGCTTGCAGCTTCCAAACGAAGCTCTCGGCGTTCGGTGTGCCTTGCGCGAATGCGTCGATGACGTTCAAGACCTCTTCGCGGGCAGTCCACATCACGCGAACGACATCGTCGTTGACGACGATGCCGCCCGGATTCGATCGCGGAAAGACGCCGGACACAACCGGTGATCGCATCGACTCGTGCGACAAGCGAAGCATCGACAGCTGGTGATAAGGGCCGAGGAGCCAACGCGCGAGCTCCTCTTTTTCCCAACCAGCGCCTACGCCGTCGACGAATGCAACAGCTGCGCTTCGGCAGGCATCAGCGATGTGCTCGACAGTAAGACCTTGCTCCAGACGAGCTCGGGGCGGCATGGGAAGCAAAGCTCCTCCTTGATAGGGCGACGCTCTAGGGATTGCAACCACTGCGCCGCGTTCGATCGTTTTTCCAACATCGGAGGACTGCCCGCGATCGCCCGAGAAAAAAGCCGAATTCGTGAAAGCCACGACTCTCACTCGGCGCGTGTCAAGGCTGCCAGTCGGCCACACGCGTGGCGCGCTTGCGTCTCAAACGAGCGAGATTTCAACCCACATCCTGCGGGTTTTTTCCGGCTCGAGGACGATCACGGATTCACCGGTGTTGAGCGCGTTGCCCGGACACGTCCACGGCTCGATGCAAACGAAGCCCTTGCCGGCCAATGTCCAAACCACCCAGCGCGAAAATTCGCTCGAGCCCTTCAAGCGTACGCGGCCGCTTGCCAAACGCAGCACGCAGTCACCGTGATGATCGACGAGATGAAGATCGACCTCGGGCTTCGTCAGATCGATGGGCGACAGCGCGTCGGTCTTCTTGGTGACGTTGTCGAATGCACGCGTGGCAGTCGTCTCGACATGTGCGTGTGCCTTGTCGGCTTGCGGCACCGCGAAGTACGGATGAAAACCGGCACCGAACGGCATCGCGCCTTCGCCGGTGTTCGTGAAGCTCATGTCGATGCGAAGCGAATCCGAGGTCAGAAGATAAGTGTATTCTGCACTAAAATTCCAGGGGAAATCCCGGCGGGTTTGCTCGCTCGAAACGAGTCGCAGCGTGGCCGACGCGCCACCCTCTTTCATGCTCGTGCGCAAGACCTCCCAAACCGAATTACGCGCGAAGCCGTGTTGCTTCAGCGTGCCGTGCTGGTCTTTCCAAACGTACGCGTCGCCTTCCAGCTTGCCGGGAGAGGGGAAAAGAACGGGATTTCCGCCGCGCACGTTCTTCGCTGGGTCGTGCAGCGTTTCTTCATCTAAATAAAAGAGCTCGCGATCGTGCAGCTTGAGACGCGTTGCCATTCCACCGCGCGTGGGTGCAAGCACCAGACGACTTCGCGGACCGAGGAGCTCGAGGCTCTCGACGGGATCTGGGGTGGCCGCGATGGTGAAGGCTTCGGCGCTCGTCATCCTCGTAAGCTATCCGATCCTGATATCGTCGAGCTCGCATGAAGCAAATCGCCAAGCTGTTCGATTGGCTCGTCGATGGCGCTCCGGGCGCAACCACCGCAGTGGAGGTGATCGATCGCATCGGTCATGATCTGCGCGCAGGCGGCGTTTCGGTTGACCGCATCGGCGTCTTCGTCACCACGCTTCATCCGACCGTCGTGGGTCGCGCATTTTGGTGGGAAGAGGGGAAAGCCACGCGCGTGCTCGAGCTCACTACGGCGCTCCAGCAATCGCCGGTCGTCAAAGCGAGCCCCGTCGCGCTCGTGTCCGCCACGAAAAAAGAGCTTCGTCGCAAATTGTCTGCGGGTGTCGATCAGGCTGATTTTGCGGTGTATCACGAGCTCGTCGCGGACGGATTCACAGATCTCATTTGTTTCCCGATCGTTTTTCTGCGCGGCGAAACGCACGTGGTCACGTTCGCAACGCGCAGCGATCTCGGCTTCACGGACGAACAGATCGCTCTCATTCGCAACGTCGTGCGTCCACTAGCGCGCATTACGGAAATTTTCGCGCTGCATCGCACCGCCGCCAATTTGCTCGACACGTACGTCGGACGAAATTCCGGCGAGCGCATCTTGGCCGGTCGTATTTTCAAAGGAGACATCGAGACCATCCGCGCGGTGATTTGGTTTTCGGATTTGCGCGGCTTCACCGAACGCACCGCGCGCCAAACGCCACGCGAGACGATCGACATGCTCAATGCATTGTTCGAAGCGCAAGTTCCGGCCATCCAAAAAGGCGGTGGCGAGATCTTGAAATTCATCGGCGACGGCTTGCTCGCGATCTTCCCGTACGGCAGCGATCGCAGCCCGGGCGCTGCCGCCGCAAAGGCGCTCACCGCCGCCGACGAAGCGTTCGCCGCGCTCGCAAAACAAAATGAAGGAGCCCAAGACCCGATGCAATTCGGGCTCGCGCTCCATGTCGGCGAGATTTCGTACGGAAACATCGGTGGCGCCTCACGTTTGGATTTCACTGCAATCGGGCCGGCGGTGAACATCGCGGCCCGCTTGGAGGCGCTTACCGGAAAGATCGGAAAGCGCTTGGTGCTGTCGGAAGACTTCGCCAAGCACGTCGATCGTCCGCTCGAAAATCTCGGCGCTTTCGATCTCAAAGGCGTGCCGGCGCCTCAGCAGGTCTACGCGCTCGTATGTTTGTGATCCGGGCCGAGCTTATTTTAAAGCAA
>JBDTFL010000417.1:0-8049 GCA_039937955.1 Polyangiaceae bacterium
ACGTGCGGTTTCTTCTCGCCCTTGTCCTGCCCCTTTTCCTGCCAAGGATATTTGATGCGGCTGTGGAACATGTTCACGAGCGTGTCGGTCATTTTCAAAACCAAGATGCGCATGTCCTCGAGCGTGAGCCCGCTCTCGTCGAGCTGGCCACTCTTCAGCTTCGTGTAGATGACCCGCTGAATCATCTCTTCGAACTTGGCGCGTTCAGGGGGTTGAATGGTTCGACTCGCAGCTTCGATCGAATCGACGAGCATCAAAATCGCCGTCTCTTTCGTCTGCGGCTTCATGCCCGGATAACGAAAAAAATCTTCCGCGAGCTTCTTCGGATTTCCGCGCTCTTTGCACTTGTGCCAGAAATATTCGATGACCTGCGTGCCGTGATGCGTGTACGCGAACTCGACGACGGGCTCGGGCACATGACCCTCGCGAAGGATGCGCGCACCTTGAACGACGTGCGCCATGATCGCGTCGGCTGACACGTCGGGATCCAATTCTTCGTGCGGGCTGCGTTCACCCGGCAGCAAATTTTCCACGAAGTATTTCGGCTGAATCGTCTTTCCGAGGTCGTGATAGTACGCGCCGACCCTTGTTAACAAGGCGTCTGCGCCGATCGCGCTCGATGCGGCTTCCGCTAAATTCGCCATCGCGCGCGCATGCTCCCAAGAGCCCGGCGCTTCTTTCGCCATTTTTTGGAGCAGCGGCTCTTCGAGGTCGGTGAGCCGAATCAAACGATCGCGCGACACGCTTCCGAGCGCGCGCTCTGCCATCTGCCGAAAAACTTGTGCGACGAGCCCTGCCAAAATCCCGCCACCGACACATCCGACGAGCGGTGATGCCATACCCAGATCGAGATCGCGTGACGGATCGAAGCGGCCTTCGAAGACGGTGAGCACGGCCGTATAGACAACCGCAGCCACCACGCCCGCCGCGCCGCCCGCAAAGAGCATTTCACGGGGGTGCTTGCGATGAATGAAGAGGAGGCTCGCCGCGATTCCGCGCGTGATCAAAACCGTGAGCACCGGAAGATCAAAGAGGAGAAGCGATGCCGTCATGAACGCGAGCATGACGTTGATCAAAAACGCGGTGCGACGCTCGAGCGCGAACGTGCACCACAAAGGCACCGCCGCGAGGGGGATCCAAAACTCCGAAATAGGAGTGAAAATAAGGATCATTTTCGCGATGATGACGAACACCGCCATCGTTGCGAAAAGTCCTAGCTGCGTGCGGAGTAGCCGCGTTCGGCTTGGACCGAAGCGCCGCAAATAGGTCGCGCACAAAAGATAGAGCGTGAGGTAGACGATGAAGATCGCGAGCACGCGGCCGCGGCTCGGCTCACGCAGCGTGGTCTCGAAAGCGTACGCAACCCGATGTGCGTCGTTGTCGTCGCTCAGCACGGTGCCGCGCGTCACCATCACGCGCGTGTGCTCGTAGCCAATCGACGCGGTCTGACCTTTTTCGATGAACGACGCGTACGGAACGCGGATCGTGATCGGCACGGGCTTACCGAAATGCGGCGCCAGCTGCGGGATCATCGTGTCGCCGATCTGCACCAGCGTCAGGAGCATCGCGAAGGCGACGCTGAGAACGAAGCCGGTGATCCCGCTCGCTCGAACTCGTGTTCGCAGCATGTGGCGACGAGCCTACGCCGAACCTGGGGCCCAGGGCGACCATCGCAAGCCCGCCGATCGACTTCATACAAAATAACGCGAAGAACGAAGCCAAATCCTTGCTCTTGAGCATGTAGGTTGCTAGGCATGGATCACCGCTCGCGCGGACCGCGTGATGTCCACGCGCTCGAGCTCGGGGGGTGTTGGGCAATCGTTTGCGTCGCCGAAGCGAGACATTCCTGTCCGTTCTTCGGGGGGCGGTGTCGAAACGCGGCGTCGCTCTAATGGGGGTCTGTAACGTCACGCCGGATTCTTTCTCCGACGGCGGCGCATTTCTACGCGTTGAAGACGCTCGCGCGCACGTGGATCGGATGCTCGATGAGGGCGCCGACATCCTCGACATCGGCGGCGAATCTACGAGGCCGGGCGCGAAACCCGTGTCGTCGAAAGAGCAGCTCGCACGCGTTTTGGATGTCGTTGGTTATGCGGCGCATGCGTGCATCGAGCTCGACCGACCGGCCTGCGTTTCGATCGACACGCAAGATGCGGAGGTCGCGCGCGCGTGTCTCGCGGCAGGCGCGGCCTGTGTGAATGATGTTTCGTGTTGCGCAGACCTCGAGCTCGCGCGTGCAGTTGCAGAAGCCGAGGCCGCGTACGTGATCATGCACTCACGCGGATCCCAGGAAAAAATGCCGGGATTTTCGATCGCCCACGAAAATGCGTACGGCGACGTCATTCACGATGTTGCACGCGAGTGGAAAGAGGCAGCGGCGCGTGCGCGTTCTGCGGGCGTGTCCGCTGACGCCATGATCATGGATCCGGGCTTGGGCTTCGCGAAGAACGCGCGCCATTCGTCCGAGATCATCGACCGACTTGCGGAGCTGGTCTCGAGTGTCGACAGACCGGTCGCTATCGGCGCCAGCCGCAAATCGTTTTTGAAATTGGCCGACGCGGACGCCGGACCGACCGAGCGACTCGGTGCTTCGCTCGCAGTGGCACTTGTCGTTGCCGCACGCGGAGCCCAGATTCTCCGCGTGCACGACGTCGCGACGACTCGCCAAGCACTCGACGCGATGCGCCTCTGGGGCACCAAAGGAAAACCCGACGCACGAGAGCATGTCGCCGATGCTTGAAGGGCTTCTCCATCTTTTTGCGGCGCGTCCGTGGCAGCAAGTTCTAATCGACTTGCTCGACCTCGCGATCGTCACCGTCCTCGTCTATCGCGGCCTGCTGGTTTTGCGCGGCACCCGCGCGATGCAAATGGGAACGGGCCTGGCGGTCATCTTCTTGATCTACGTGGCGTCCAAGTGGGCGAACTTGGTGACGCTCCACAATTTGCTGTCGTCGCTTTTGTCATCGGTGATTTTGATCGTCGTCGTCGTTTTCCAAAATGACATTCGCCGCGGGTTGATGCGGGTCGGGTCACGCGCATTTATGGGGAATGCATCACGTCAGCAAGAGTCGCGCGTCGTCGACGAAGTGGTGGCCGCCGCTCAAGAGCTCGCGCGTCACCGCATGGGCGCGCTGATCTGCTTCGAGCAAGAAGCGAATTTGGACGAGTTCGTGGTCGGGCAGGGGACTGTCATCGACGCATCGGTGCAACGCGAGCTTCTCGTCGGGCTCTTCGTTCCTGAAAGCGTGAACAAGCTGCACGACGGCGCGGTCATCATTCGGCATCTGCGCATGGCGAAGGCCGGCGTTTTTTTTCCGATGCCCGATACGAAATTGCTCGATAAATCGTTGGGATCACGACATCGCGCCGCGCTCGGCATCACGGAAGAAACGGACGCTGTCGTCGTCGTCGTGTCGGAAGAGCGCGGCACCATCAGCTTTTGCTTCAACGGAAACATCATCAGCAATTTGGATGGCGCGTCGCTTCGTCAAGCGCTCCTCGGTCTGTTCGGCCAGCATCGCGCGACCAAAAAGAAATCGTCCGGTCCACCGGCGTCCAAAAAAGATCCGTCGCGCAAAGATCGACAGACCGGCTCGTATCGCATCTCGGTTCCGCCGAGCGCCGGCAACGATCGCGATCGCGAAGCACCGGGTCGCATTTCGTCCTTGCCGCAACCACCGGCCGCGTTGACGCCGATCGTCGACGATCCCACGCCTTCCGAAAATGAGCTGTCGGTCGTAGGACCGCGCCCGGAGCCCGCGCCGCCGCGCCCGATGGCGCAAGCTCCGAAGATCGACACACCGATGCCGAGCGAGCCCGAGGAGTAGCGCGTGCCCGAAATCGCCGCGACGCTCAAAGGTGCGTTCACCGAAAATTTGCGACTGAAGGCTTTGTCCTTTGGCGTGGCGTTGTTTTTCTTCGCGCTCTTCCACGGTGCACAGGATGCGCAGCGATCGGTGGAGGTGAATTTGGTCGTGCTCATGCCTCCCGACAGCGCCGATCGCGTTTTGATGAGCCCGCTGCCGCCCACGTTGCGAGTCACGCTTCGTGGATCGAAATCCGGCTTGGAAGATTTGCGCGCCGACGACATCGGCAACGTGCAGGTCGACATCCACGACGGCAGCACCAAACGCATCACGTTCGATCCGAGCCAAATTCACGTGCCGCCGTCGATCATCGTCGAGCAGGTCGACCCACCCACGATCGACTTGGTTTGGGAGGACGAGATCGTCCGCGATGTTCCGATCGAGGTCAGCGTCGCCGGATCTCCCGCGAGCGGCTTCGTCGTCAAAGGCGCACCGCGCGCGGAGCCACCCACGCTGCGAGTTCGCGGACCGAAGAGCGAGACGCTCGTGCTCCAACACGTGCGCTCGGAAGCGCTCGACGTCACGGGTTTGACCGAAGGCACCTACGCGCGCCACATCGCGATCGACAAGCTGCCGGGTCGTCTCGTTCCCGACGCGGCATCGCAAGGCGTGCTCGTGACCGTCGACATCACGCGTGAGGTCGTCGAACGTCCATTCGTGAAGCTACCGGTTGCCGTCGTCGGTCAGTCGAAGGGCAAAACTCAACCCGCGGATGTCGACGTACGTTTGGTGTGTCCACCGGAAATCGTACGCGCTCTTCGTTCCGAGCAAGTGGTTCCCGAAGCGAACGTGAAATCGACGGCCGCATCCGGCAGCGAATCCATTCCGGTTACGGTTACCGTCGACGGTTGCGAAGCGCACGTGACGCCGAGCTCCGTCGTGGTTCGCTGGTGAAACGAGCTCTCGCCGGTTTTGTGCTCAGCGCGATCGCCGTTTTCGTTTCGACCACGAGCGCGTGCTCGCCATCGCCTTCGCCCGTCACATCATCGAGCACTGACGCGGGCAGTGGCCGCACCTGCGGCATTGGGACGATCACGCAACCGGACAGCAGCTGCGTCCCCGCCGAATTTGCCGTCGCGTGCGCCGCGGGATTTGCGCCCGATCCTTCGGGTTACGGATGTCGCGACGTGCTGCCAACCGACCCATGCACGGGCGCCACGCGTGCGGCGCTCGGTCAAACGACGTGCGTTCCAGTCGGCGACTGCTCGGCGGCATTTCCTCCGACGAACGCCACGCTCTTCGTGAGCGCGAGCGGCAGTACTGACGCCACGCATTTCACGACCATCGGCGCTGCGGTCGCTGCAGCATCGCCCGCGGCGGTCATTGCGGTCGACTCCGGCACGTACGCGGAAAGCGTGCAGATATCGCAGAGCGTCTCGATCATCGGTAAATGCGCGGCAAACGTGATCATCGACGGGAGCTCCGGCGGCATCGTCCAAGGCGTTTCGGTGAACGGCGCAAACCCGGTGAGCATCAGCGGCATCACCATTCACGGTGCGTTCATCGGACTGAGCGTCGAGCCCAAAGGGGTCCTCACCTTGTCGCATTCCATTTTGGATTCGAACTACGGCGTCGGCATCTCGATGGAATCCGGAACTGGAAACGCGACGCTCGACGACGTCGTCATCCGCAACACGCAAGGTCAGACCGAGCCCGGCTTCGGCATCAACGAACAAGCGAGCTCCGTGCTCGCAATCACGAACACCGAGCTCACCGGAAATCACGACACCGCGCTCCGCGTTTCGAGCAACAGCAAAGTGACCATCGCCAATTCGGTGATCAGCCACACCAGCGAGTACACCGGTTACGAATACGGACGCGGTCTCGTCGTACAAAGCGGAGGCAGCGCCGACGTATCGACGACGACGTTCTTCGAAAATATGGAGAACGGAATCGTGCTCAACGCAGCGACCGCGAAGCTCACGCAGATCGTCGTGCGCGACACGAACATGTTGCCGGGCGGCGCATACGGCCGTGGCATCGACGCCTTCGATCAAGGCAATTTTACGCTCGATTCGTCGACCATCTCGAACAACCACGACGCTGGCATCATCATCGTCAACAGCACCGCAACGGTCACCAAAACCGTCGTTCAAAATACGCAGCTCAATGGCAGTGGAACGTTCGGTCGCGGATTCGCCGTCCAAGAAGGGTCGCACCTCACCATGGAGGGCTGCGCGATTTTGCAGAGCCACGAATCCGGAATGGCGATCTTCAGCGCGAACACCATCGCGACCATTTCGAAGACGTTCATTCAAGGCACGCTCTTCAACGGCGACGGAACGATCGGCTATGGAATCGTGGGCATCGACGGACCTGCGATGACCGTCCAAAATTCCGAGATCGATTCGTGCGCGGGAACGGGGCTCGCGTTTGCAGGCGCCGCAGGCATTTTGGCGAGCTCGGTCATCTCGAACAACTCGGTCGGCATCGCAACGACCGACGACATCACGCTTCAAGAAGATCAGGCGGCGCCGTCACAAGTCGTGGCCAACACCGCGGTCGTCACGCGAGACACGCAATTCATCGCGAACCAAACGCGCGCGATTTCCGGCACGATTCCGCTGCCGACGACGATCAGCCAGTAGCGCGGTCGGCGTCGACTTCCGCTTCGGCGGCTGTATCAATCGAGCGTTTGACGTCCGATTTGCGTTCGTCTTTTTCGACGCGCCCGTCCTTCAAGCTGACGACGCGCGGCATGCTCGCCGCGAACGGCAAGTTGTGCGTGACGACGACGATGGTGGTGCCGCGCTGTTTGTTGATGGTGAAAAACAGCTCGTGGATTTGCGCGCTCGTCTTCGAATCCAAATTGCCGGTGGGCTCGTCGGCCAAAATCAATTTCGGCTCGAGCACGAGAGCGCGCGCGAGCGCCACGCGCTGCTGCTCACCACCCGACAGCTCGCCCGGACGATGCGACGCGCGATCCTGGAGACCGACCTCTTCAATCAGCGCTCTTGCACGCGCTTCCAGCTCTTTGCGCGGACGACCCTGAATGAGGCCCGGCATCATCACGTTCTCCACCGCGTTGAACTCGGGGAGCAAGTGATGGAACTGAAACACGAAGCCGATATGACGATTGCGAATGTCCGCCAAGCGCGAGCTCGAAAGACCGGTGAGCTCATCGCCGTCGAGCTTCAGCGATCCGCTGGTCGGAACGTCGAGTGTGCCGAAGCAATGGAGCAGCGTGGATTTGCCGGCGCCCGACTGCCCGACAATCGCGACGATCTCGCCCTGCATGATCGTGAGGTCGATGCCACGCAACACCTCGAGCGTACGACCCATGTGAAGAAAGCTCTTCTTCACTCCTTCTGCAACGACGAGTGCCTCAGCCACGGCCGGTGTTTAGCACAGTCTCTCGCGAGAAGCTGCGCGTCCGCGTGACCAAGAGCTTGAAATAAGCCTATTCGTAACGAAGCCCATCGACTGGTCTGAGCTGCGACGCCGCATTTGCCGGATACACCGTCGCGAGCGTGCAGATGGACAATGCTGCGATGGCGACGATCAAGAAGTCGATCGGGTCGACGTTGATGGGCAAGCGATCGATGTAATAGACGTCGGGGTCGAGCCTCAGGCCAAACCATTTCAAGCCGATGCAAATGCCGAGTGAGGTGGTGACGCCGAACACCGTGCCGATCGCGCCGATGATGATGCCCTCGAACATGAAGGTGCGCCGAATGGAGGAGTCGCTCGCGCCGAGCGCTTTGAGGATGGCGATCTCTTTTCCCTTTTCGGTGACCATCAACAGCAGCGTGCAGATGATGCAGAAGCTCGCGACCATGATGGCGATCGACAAAATGATGAACGTGGCGAAGCGTTCGAGCTTGAGCGCAGAGAACAAATTGCGGTTCATCTCGCGCCAGTCTCTAACGCGCAAATCATCACGATTTACGGCCTTTCGTACGATCGGCGTCAGTGCGTCGACCCCCTCGGCGTTTTCGACTTTGACGTCGATGACGCTGACCTTGGAGTCGAGAGCGAAATATTCTTCGGCGACGTCGAGCGTCGTGTAGACCTGGCTCGCGTCGTATTCGTACATGCCGGAAAAGAAGATCGCGGCGATGCGGAATTTTTTGGTGCGCGGCATCATTCCCATCGGCCCCAAATCACCGAGCGGAGAAACGAGCGTCACTTCGTCGCCGACGTAGACGTGCAGCGTGCGCGCGAGATCGCGACCGACGATGAT
>JBDTFL010000418.1:0-6026 GCA_039937955.1 Polyangiaceae bacterium
GCGCGCGCGGCGCGTGCATGCTCGCAATAGCCTTGTATTGTGCTGGATCCGCGATCGCCTCGTGTGGCGGCAAGATCGATCCGAACAGCATGTTCGATGACGGCAGCGCGCATGATGCGGGTGCGGCTGATCCCGCATCGGTCGACGACGCATCGCCCACGCAAGAATTCGACGGCGGCGCTTTTTCTGGATTCGATGCGAGCACCCCCACGGCAGGATTTCCTCCCGTCGCGAACGGCCCGACCGACACGGCTCCCGTTTGTGCGTCGCGGCCCGCGCTCGACTGCGCCTGTCACGGCGAAGATTGTCCGAAGCCGCCCGACTCCTATCTCGCGCAGATCGTCGCCGACTGTCAGACGGCCGGACCCGCGTGCGGCTTCATTTATGTCGACTACGACGCCGACGGTTGCGCCATCGCATTGCGAATGGACGATCCGGATCCAGGGTTCGTTGCCTGCACAACCGAGCGCCTCGACGAAAATATTTGGAGCTGCGAAATCGGCGGCGGAGAGATCTCTACGTTCGTGGACTGTACGGTGCCGTGACGATTTTCTTCGCGGTCTCGGTGGCGCTCTTCACGCACGCGGGGATGCCCACGCCGTCGTAGCCGTTGCCGATCACGAAGACATTTTCGATTTTGGATACGCGCTCGTGGAGCCCGCGTGCCCGCACGAGGTGTCCGACTCGCAATTGCGGGCTGGCGTCGTTGAAACGAAATACCCGAGAAAATAAGGGTGAGCCAGAGATGGGCATCAGCTTGCGGAGCTCGAGCAACGCAAGCGCCGCGAGGTCTGCATCGTCTTTGAGGAGCGTGTCTTGATGTCCGGCGCCGCCGACGAATCCGCGGATGAGCACGCGTCCGTTCGGAACGCGATCCTTCCACTTGCTGGAGACCCACGTCGATGCGAGGAGCTCTTCGCCTTCGCTTCGTGGAACGATGAAGCCGGTCGCGTCGAGCGCATGACCAACCGACGCGCGATCGAACGCGAAGAAGACCGTTGCGGAAGAGACCTTGCCCATCACGCCGTCGATCGCGTCGGCAACGCCATCGTCGAACGAACGAAGGACCTTTGCAGCCGCGTGAAACGGCGTTGCGACCACGACGACGTCCGCCTTTTCGACGTTGCCCGACACGAGCTCGATCGCGAACGACCCGTCTTCCAAGCGCGTGATGGTGCGCGCTGCAGCGCCCGTTTTCAGTTTCACGTCATCGCGTGCTTCGAGATCTTGCACGAGCTTTTCGATGAGGCGCCCCATGCCACCGCGCAACGACGCGAAAGTGGAAGCGTTCGTGCTCGCGCGTTTTTGTGCGCGCATCGCCTTGACGAGAGAGCCATACTTTTTTTCGGCGGCGACCAGCTGGGGAAATGCCGCGCGTACCGAAATGGCGCCGGCGTCTCCCGCAAAAATTCCGCCGAGCAGAGGTCCGACCAAACGCTCGGCGACCTCGCGACCGAGCCTTCGTTCGATGAACGCGCCGATCGATTCGTCGTCGTCGCCTTGAAAATGCCGAACCGGAACGAGTGGCTCGAGCGCCATGCGGGCCTTCGCGCGCAGGGAAAATAAAGGGGTTTTGGCGATCGGAAAAAGACGCGTGGGAATTCCGAGGACGAGGCCCTCGGGCATCGCGTGCAGCTTTCCGCGATGCACGATGTAGACGCGGCGATTTTTTCGATGGTCGAAACCACCTCGTCTTGCAAGCCGAGGTCGTGTGCGAGATCGGCGGCCTCCGGTTTGTTCGTGACCCAGGCGTCGGGTCCGCGATCCATGACGAAGTCGTCTTGCCGTTCGGTGCGAATGATTCCGCCGAAGCTCGACGATGCCTCGAGAAGCACGATGTCGAGCTTTTCGTCTTTCTCTTTTGCTGCGATCGAAAGCGCGCGCGCGCAGGTGAGCCCCGTGACGCCTCCGCCGATGATGACGATGCGACGCGGCGTGCTCATGTCGATCACTACTCTACGAGAAAAAACCGACCTGCGCGCCGGCGTCTAGAGGAGCGGAGCGGCGAGGCTCGCAATCACGTCGGCGAAATCGTCGGATGCATTGAGTGACTCGATGCGCGACGTGGTGAGCCCGCGCGCTGCCGCCCACGTGCTGGCTTCCAGATCGAGGTCGAAAAGAATCTCGACGTGGTCCGCCAAAAATCCAACGGGTGCGAAGATCGCGTGCGACCCGCCGTTCGCTTTGATCTCGTCGAGCGTGGTTTGTAGATCGGGACCGAGCCATTCCACTTTGCGTTCGCCCGGAGCGGACATGCCTTGGCTCTGAAAGCACACGACATGCGGCGGCGCGTCGATCCTCAACTTCGCGACGATGGCGTCGACGCTGTGCCTAAAATCCTTTTCGTAGCTATCGCCATTGTCGACGATGAATTTCGGCAGGCTGTGAGCGGAGAAGATGATCCGCGTGTTTTTACGAGCCTCTGGCGCGATCGCGTCGATTGCATTCTGCACGCGTTTCGCTTGAGCGGTGACGAGCCCTTCGTCGAGACCCCAGTTGTCGGTGCAGCGCACCACGATCCGTGGGTCGATGTCGGCCGCGGCCGCCGAGATCGCGTCGCCATAAATTTTTGCCGAGAACTGCGCAAGCGGAACGACCGCGATGTGCGTCGTGCCACTCTCTGCGAGATCGGCGACGACCTCGTCCGGAAAGGGATGCCACAGTCGCATCGCGATGACGGTCCGAATCTTCGTCCTCGCCTCGACTTTTTCGGCGAGCGCTCGTGACGCAGCAAGCAACGGCGACTGACCGCCGATCGCTTCGTAGCGACGGCGAACCTCAGCGACGACTTCTCCAGGTGCCGGATGCCCACGACGAATCTTCGAAATGAACGGCGCGAGATCGTCGAGATTTTCGACCGTTCCGTGCGCCGTGAGGACGATCGCCGATTTCACGAAATGCCTTATTTTCTCGCGGATTTCTCGTGCACGAAATCGATCACGCGCTTCACGTTGTCGACCGGCGTCTCCGGCAAAATCCCGTGACCGAGATTGAAGATGTGTCCTGGACGATTTGCAGCCGCGTCCAAAATACGAGCTGCCTGCTTTTGCGCGACCTCGGTCGGAGCAAAAAGTGTCGTGGGGTCGAGGTTGCCCTGCACGCCGCGATCGAAACCGACGCGCTCCCAACCTTCGACGAACGGCGTCTTCCAATCGAGGCCGATGACATCACCACCGGCGTCGCGCATCGCGCTCAGCAGATGTTGGGTGCCGGTGCCGAAGTGAATGACCGGAACGCCTTTGTTCGAGACGTCTTGCAAAATATGCGCGACGTGCTTCTGCACGAACTCGCGATAGTCCTCGAGTGACAGCTGGCCGATCCACGAATCGAAGAGCTGGATGCAGTCTGCGCCGGCGTCGATCTGCGCGCGCAAGTAGCGGCGCACGACCTCCGCCAACTTTTCCATGAGCGCATGCCAAGCCTCAGGCTCGGAGTACATGAGCTTTTTCGTCTTCGCGAAGTGCGCGGATTTTCCGCCTTCGATCAAGTAGCTGGCGAGCGTGAACGGCGCGCCCGCGAAGCCGATCAGCGGTAATTTCCCGCCGATTTCCTTCTTGACCATCTTGATGGCGTCGAGCACGTACTGAAGCTCGCTCGGATCGATCACGCGCAATTTGTCGATCTGCGCGCGACTCGAGATCGGCTCGTGGATGACCGGGCCTTCCCCTTTTGCGAACTCGAACGACGCGCCCATCGGCTCGAGCGGCAATAAAATGTCGGCGAACAAAATCGCGGCGTCGACGCCCAGGACCAGCGGCTGCAGCGTGACCTCGGTTGCCAGCTCCGGTTTGTGGACGATGTCCAAAAGCGTGTATTTCGCACGTAATGCGCGATACTCGGGCATGTAACGACCGGCTTGGCGCATGAACCAAACGGGCGTGCAGTCGACCGGCTCGCGGCGACACGCTTTTAAAAAGCGGTCGTTGTACGTAACGCTCATTTCGCGATCTCGATCGGCGCCTGCGGATTTGCCGGGATGGTCTTCACGGTCTTGAATTCGGCCTCCGGATCCAAAACGGTGACCTCGCCGAAGTGTGAGAGCGGTGTGCCGATGACGTCGGCGTCACCCGAAACGACGATCAGCCAACCCGGGCTCGAGGCGAGCTTGTTTGCCCAATCCGAAGCTTGTGCGGTCGTGACTTGCTTCACCGCTGCGCGATACTGGTCCCAATAACCATCCGGCAGACCAAGCTCGACTTGCGTTGCGACCATGGATGCGATGGCGCCGATGGTCTCCATGCGCACCGCGAAAATGTCGCTCAAGTAGCGCTCGGCTGACGCGATCTCGCTGTCGGTGACGCCACTTTTGATTTTTTCCAAGTTGTCGATGAGACCTTGCACCGCGAGACCGGTCTTCGCGGTTTGCGTCCCGGCATAGGCGGTGAACGGCTGCTGACCATGCGCGACTTCCATGATCCGCGAGCCGGTGGAGTAGGCGAGTGAGCGCTGCTCGCGCACGTCGAGGAAAAGTCGACCGGCAACACCGCCGCCGAGCACCTGATTCGCGACGCGAATTTGCGGCCAAGACGGGCTGCTTCGTTCGGGTGCGAGTGAGCACACGTTGATGTCGCTCTGCGCGCTCTTCGGACGATTCACCAAAAGCACACGCGTCCCTTTGGGCGGAATCGCTGCAGGAAAATCGACCTTTGGTGCTTCGCCGCCGCTCCATGTCGAGAACTTGGATTCGATGAGCTTGGCTGCGCCGTCGTCCAAATCACCTGCCAAAACGAGCGTTGCGTTCTTAGGAACGAAAAACTTTTTGTAGAAATCTTTGACCGACGCCATCGTCACTTTCGTGAGCTCGGCCGGCGTTGCTCCATAAGAGGCGTAGGGGCTCGATGCCGCAAACAGCTCACGCATTTGCGCATGCGCCGCTGCCCAACCACCACTCGAGCGCGCGCGATCTTCCGCTTCGTCCATCGAGCGTTTTTTCAGCTTCTTGAATTCGCTCTCGTCGAAGCGCGGACCGCCGACGACCTCTGCGAGCAAGCCGAGCGCCTCCGGCAATTTGTCCTTCGTGACGCCGAGCGAAATGGTCGTCGCGTCTTCATCTGTACCGATGTCGAGATCCGCACCGAGCGACTCCACGCGGTTCAAAAGGTCCGCGCTCGTCATCGTGCGCGTGCCGCCGTCCTTCAACATTTGGCCCGTGAGATCCGGAACGCCGGGCAGGGCCGGGACGTAACCGGAGCCCGCATGCACCACCAAGCGCACCTGCACGATCGGAAGCGAGTGCGACGTGACAGTCGCAATCTCCAAACCGTTGGCGAGCTTTGTCCGAGAAATTGCCGGGAATGGTGAATCTTTGGAAGCGAGCGGAGCTGGTGGTGATTCGCGCGTCGACGTCGCTTGTGGCGGCGAGGGCTGAACGCCGATCGGAATATCAGCATGTTGCGGAACCTGCGGATGGTCGGATGCGCCACCACAAGCAACGGCACCGATTCCCGAAAGCGTGCAGAGTACAAATAGTCCGAGAGCTCTCATTTCTTTGCCGCTCCTGATGCCGGTGTTTTTGCCGGGGTGGTCGTTGCTGCTGCAGGCTTTGTCGTTTTTGCGGCTGCCGGTGCTGCGTTGGCCGGCGCGGTTGCGGCGGGCCTGACCTCCACGCGCGAGCGACGATCCTTCGTCAGATATTTCGCGACCGCCTTCTTGATGTCGTCGGCCGTGACCGCGAGATACTTCGCAGCTTCTTGATTGAGCAGATTCGCATCTCCCCAATACACCTCGAATTCAGCCAATTTCTGGGCTCGCGCGAAGTTCGACTGCAGGCCCATCACGTAGTGCGACATGAAACGCGTCTTCGCTTTCGTGAGCTCGGCTTCGGTCGGACCTTTGGAGCCGAGCGTGGCGAGCGCTGCGTCGACCTGCTTCTCGACGTCGGCGATCTTTGCGCCGGTCGCGAGCTTCGCTTCGATCTCGAACCAATCCGGACCGCGAAAATCGTTGGTGCCGGCCTCGACCGAAACCGCAACCGCACGCTCACGAACGAGCGAGCGATAGAGCCGCGAGCTCTCGCCGTCGGTCAA
>JBDTFL010000419.1:0-2810 GCA_039937955.1 Polyangiaceae bacterium
GTGACCTCAGTGACGTTCTTCACCAAGACGGCCCTCTGCCGGTGCCGCTCGCTCTCGACTACGTGCTGCAAGCGAGCGAAGCCATCGCCGAAGCGCACAAGATCGGGATCGTGCATCGCGATCTCAAGCCGTCGAATTTCTTTTTGACGAAACGTGCCGACGGCAGCCCACTCATCAAAGTCCTCGATTTCGGAATTTCGAAGTTCACCGAAACGGCCACCGCGCCGATGGATCTCGCGGCGCTCACGAACACCCAAAATATTTTAGGCTCGCCGCTCTACATGTCGCCGGAGCAGCTGCGCAGCGCGAAAAACGTGGATGCGCGCGCAGACGTCTGGGCGCTCGGCGTGATTCTTTACGAGCTGATGGCAGGCATTCCGCCTTTCATGGGCGAGAGCGTTTCGCATTTGCTCACCATCATCGTGGCCGATCAGCAAGAGCCGCTCATGACAGTCGCGCCGACGGTGCCGAAGCCGGTATCGGACATCGTCGAGCGGTGTCTGGCGAAAAAACGAGAGGAGCGTTACGCGAGCGTCGCCGAGCTCGCGCGCGATCTTCTTCCGTATGCACCACGCCACGCGCGTCTTTCGGTGGAACGCATCTCTCGTCTCGCAGGCGCGGAGCCGCCGCCCGAGTCGATGGCCCAAACGCGCGTGCAGCTCGATTCGGGTGGTCATCCGGTGCTGGTCACGAGCGGGCCGCCGCCGCCTCCGGCTCCCGCAGTGAGTCATCCCGCGAGCGATGCGAAGCTTCCGCAGGCCGTCGGCGTCTCGTCACAGTCGTCTACCGCAGAACCGGTTTCATCCGCGCGGCAGTCGGACAGTCGATCGGATTCGAGCAGTAAAAAAGGCTCTTTGCCGATGATTGCGGGTGGCGCTCTGCTCGCCATTGTCGGCATTTTTTTCATCGTGCGACTGGCATTACGCGAGCCGGCCAACATCTCCACGCCCATCGCGCCGGTCGCTGCCGAGCCGATTCCTGTCGTTGCAACCGGGCTCGCCACGGTCGATCCGCCGAAGCTCGTTCCCATCGAGTCCACCACGCCGACGGCAGTGGCGACCCCCATCGACGCGGGCTTTCAAATGCGCGCTCCACAACAGTCGCCTGTCGTCACATCACAGCCAGCTGTTACGCATCGTCCGGCGACCACTACTGGGCCGGCCGCGAGCGGATCGGCGAAACCGGTCGCGAGTGCGCATTCATCGACAAAACCAGGCGGTTTCGATCCGCTCGGCGGCCGTAATTGACACACGGAACGGCTATCGACATTGCGATCGGATAGTGGTGTGGTGTTGCCGATGCGTTGGTCGCGAGCTTGGCGCCGCCCGTTCCTCGCGACGCTCGTCGTGATCACGACGCTGCTCGGCGGCGGTGCGCTCGAATGCAGTCGTCCACGCACGCCCGCTGAAGCGCGCGGCGGTCACACGTACGACCAAATGTGCGCTGTCTGTCATGGGAAGAACGGCGAGGGTTACGCCGCCGATCATGCACCGGCCATCGCGAATTCGGATTTCCTCGCGTCGGTAGACGAGAATTTTTTGCGTAAAGCGATCGAGAATGGTCGCGCAGGCTCGACGATGTCGGCGTGGTCGCGCAATCGCGGTGGTCCGCTGACGTCGACCGACGTCGACGCGCTGATCACGGCGATGAAATCGTGGGGTCCCACCACGAAGCCGAAGCTCGACGATTCGCGCATGGATGGCGACGCCGCAAAAGGCGCCGTCATTTTCGAAAAGGAGTGCGCTTCGTGTCATGGCAAGAACGGCATCGGCGGCACGTTCGTGCAAATCGGAAATCCGGATCTGCTCTCCACCGCGTCGGACGGATTTCTCCGCTATGCCATTCGTCGCGGACGCTCGAGCGCAGGAATGCCGAGCTTCGAGAGCAAGCTCGGTGACGCGGCGATCGAAGACGTCATCGCGCATCTTCGAGGCTTGCAGGCTGCCGCGCCACCACGAAGTCGTCCGCAAGCCGCGAAGGCGCCGCCCATCCCGCTCGGCCCGGTGCCGCTGAATCCGAAAGGTCCCGACCCGAACGGATTCACCGCAATGCCGCAAAATACCCATGCCGATCTGATCCACAGCGAGCTCGAACGCGGAGCGAAGATGGCGATCTTGGATGCGCGCGCGCCGTCCGATTACATGAACGAGCACATCGCGGGCTCGGTGAGCGTTCCGTTTTACGATCCGTCGCCGTACTTCTCGCAGCTACCGAAGGACGCATGGATCGTCTGTTATTGCGCGTGTCCGCACGCCGAGTCGGGGCAGCTCGCGGTCAAGCTACTCGGTCAAGGTTTCACGAAGGTGACCGTGCTCGACGAAGGCCTCGGTTATTGGCGAAACAAAAAATATCCAACGCACACGGGCCTCGAGCCTTAGCGTTCTAACCGCGCAACGCCTCGACGCCGAGCGCGGTGATCCGCACGCGCGTGCCACGTCCGCCGCCCGCTTCGCGTTCGTCTTCTTCGCCGTCGGGAGCTTCGCCGAATTCGTTCAAGGCCTCGGCGAGCCCACGTTCGAGGAGCTTCGCGATCGTTTCCGTTTCGTCCTCACCGAGCTCGTCGAGATCGAGGCCGCCGTGATCTTCGTCGGACAAGCGGACCTCTTCGAGCAAGGATCGCTCGCTGCTGGTGAGAAAAATCACGTGCTCAGCTTACGGTGAAAACTCAGAAGTGAAATCGCGCTCCTGCAGGCCTGAGGCCGAGCCCGGTGAGAACAGAGGATCAACGGTGCCGGCTGTCACCACCCTGACGTGCGTCGTCACTTTGCAATCTTCGACCCCGACCACCACGTCGCTCGTGTTGAACGCCG
>JBDTFL010000420.1:0-7567 GCA_039937955.1 Polyangiaceae bacterium
AAAGGGACGACGTGTGATGCCTGCCACGATTCGGATCACTCGGATCCGAACGCGGTCAAAGCCGGCGGCGACGCCATGGGCAAATGCGGCTTCTGCCACGTCGGTTACAAAGAGGGCGATGGCAACCTCGTCGCTCGGCTCGTGATGCCGCGCGCCAACATGGTGTTCAATCATCAGAAACACGTCTCTCGAAATATCGGATGCGGCCAGTGCCACGGCGCGGTGCAAGAGCTCGAGCTCGCGACGCGCGATCAGCTTCCACGTATGGCGGGCTGCTTCAAATGTCACCAGATGCCGGACTCGGCGGCGCGCGGAACGGCGAAGAGTGACTGCACGACGTGTCACTTGCGATCGAACCCACGCGAATCGGGTGTGGCCGGTGGACCGCTCGATTCAGGCCGAATTCGTACGGTTTTCGCGAGTGGCGTTTTGAAACCGCCGCGTTGGCTCCACAACTCGCAGCACGGCGCGGACTGGATCGAGCGCCACAAAATGGTGGCCGGCGCCAACTCGGAATTTTGCGCCAACTGCCACAAAGAAGATTTTTGCGTGGGCTGCCACGACGGCCACACCAGGCCGCGCAGCATTCACCCGAACGACTACATTTCGATGCACCCCATCGACGCACGCCAAGAGTCGACCAAATGCCAGAGCTGTCACAACGAGCAGAGCTTCTGTCTCGGTTGTCACATGCGCGTCGGCGTTACGATGAGCGGTCCGCAAGGCGCACGTGATTCCGGGCGTTTCCATCCGCCGAAAGCGATCTGGAGCGATGCACCTCGTCAGCCGGGGCATCATGCGTTCGAGGCCGAGCTAAATCTGAACGCATGCGTCTCGTGTCACATCGAGCGCGACTGCGTGACCTGCCACGGTGGTCAAGGCATCGGCGGCGGCTTCAACCCTCACCCCGCCGGTTTCTCTGGTGGTTGCGGTACGCAGATGCGGAGAAATCCCCGCCCCTGCCTCGTTTGCCATGAGCCTGGCGCTGCTGTCCTGAGCCAGTGCCGATGAGTAAACCGCTGAGCCTTAGAAACAAAAACGCGGGAATGGGCTTGCGTGAGCACGAGCGCGCGGCGTATACGCCACGGTTCCCCCTTACCTCGGAGTGCCCTCATGAAAGAGCTTGTGCGGTACCTGCTCGACAACGTTTACCTGGATTTCCAAGGGGAAATCACGATCGAAACGGTGCGCCAGTTCCTGCGGGGGGACGACAGCCGGGAGGCGAAAGCGCTTCTCGCGAAGTTGATCGCGGACAAAGGCGTGGACGACTTGCTGCTGACGTTGGCCGACTGCCTGAAGGATCATATTCGGACGGGCGTGAACGATCAGGTCGTCAAAGAACAGCTTTCGCTCTACGCGGAGAGCTGAGCTTCCCTTCGGTTTTCCTCGCTGCGGTCGTCGCGGTCGGCGCATGGGTCGGAGGAGCGACCGCGCTGACTGCGTGCGATCAAGGTCCGCAACACGTTCAGCAAACGTGGGGACCGACCGTAAATCTCGTCGCCGCAAACGTGGGACCGAAGCAAACGCTCCCGGCGGACGGCACCATTCAGCTCGCGTTCGATCGTCTGCTTCTTCCGGCGACGGCAGTGCGGCAATCGTTTATTTTGGTCGACGCGAATAAAAACGCGCTCGAGCCCATCGTCACGTACGACCCGGTAACGCGCGTCGTTTCACTTTCGAATCCGAACGCGGGTGGCGGTGCGTGGCTGACGCCCGGTCAGCCGTACAGCGTGTTTTTGCAAGTCGCTAAAATGGGCGACGACGAGTCGGGCCTGCGCGCGATCGACGGCGCACCGCTCAGCGCATCGAGCGCCGGTGAGATCGGTTTCTTGGTGGGCGCCGCCACGAACCTCGTGCTCAGCGACTCCAAGACGAATTTTTGCAACGACGTTTTGCCTATTTTTTCCGCGCGTTGCTCGGCATCCCAATGTCACGGCGCACCTACCACCATTCCGATCAACGCCAATACGGATCCCGCCACGCGCGAGCGATTTCCGGATGGAAAAACGCAACCGGCCGCCGGGCTCTTGCTCGAAACATCGACAGGCGTTCAAGCCACGGCGATTGGTCGCGTCGCACAAGGCGCGAACACCGGCGCGCTCGCTGGAACGGCGGAAGCGCAAGGGGCGCATTTCGGATTCGACATGCCGATCGTCGATCCGGGAAATCCATCGAACTCGTGGCTCATGTACAAATTGCTGCTCGCCGTTCCTCAGCCAGACGCGCTCGAAGCGGACCGTGATGGCGGCGGCACCGGCGTGCTGAAAAATACGGTGTGCACAGGCGCGCCGCTTCCGGTCGTGCAGCCGGCGCCGAATACGCAATACGAGCTCATGTCGGACGACGAGCGCGCGCGACTCGGTAATTATGTACTCGGCAAACAGATGCCGTATCCGCCCGATCTCGGCGCGTCGCCGTCGAGCACGGACAACGAGCAGCAAAATCTGACAATGCCGGAGCTCGAGCGCGTGCGCGCGTGGATTGCGGCAGGCGCGGTCGTGAGCGACTGCTCGGTTTGCTCGAACTAGATCGCCACGTTAAGCGATCCGAAATTGGCCTTGAATTAGCGGTATAGCGACCAGATCTGCATCGGGTCCAGCTATTCGGAAGCTTGCACGCGATTGCGGCCGCGCGTTTTTGCGGCGTACAAAGCTGCATCCGCAGCGCCGTAAAGTGCGAGCGGGGTGACGAGCTTGGCGGTGTTCGTCGCGACGCCAACGCTAATGGTCGCGGGCATTTTTTCACCGTCGAATGAGAAGACCGTGGCCTCGACGACCGCGCGAATTTTTTCGGCGGTGAAGAGCGCGCCTTCTTTTTCGACCTCGGGCAAGAGCACGCCGAACTCTTCACCGCCCACGCGCGCTAGAATGTCTTGCGCACGCAGTTTTTCGCGCACCGCAGTGGCGAGCTGTTTGAGGAGCGCGTCGCCGGCGACGTGTCCGAAGCGGTCGTTGATATTTTTGAAGTGGTCGATGTCGAACAGCAAAATCGAAAGCGGCCGACCATAACGAACCGCGCGCTGCAATTCGCGTTCGTGCGCTTCGTTGAAGTAGCGCTTGTTGAAGAGACCGGTGAGGCCGTCGACCGTCATCAGTCGATAAATTTCTTCGTGGTAGCTGGTCTCGATGTTGTCGCCGGTCATGAACTTGAGAATCGAGCGACCGATTTTGATTTGGTCGCCGTCTTTCAAAAGACGCTCGGTCACGGCGACGTCGTTGACGTAGGTTCCGTTCGTCGAGCCCAAATCCATAATCGTGTATTCTACACCTTTTTGCCCCGTGCGCGGTTTTCCGCGGGTGATGCGGGCGTGCTGCCTGCTGACGCTCTCTTGGTCGAGCGACAAATCGCATTTCGAAGAGCGACCCACCTCGAAAACGCGATTGCCCAAGCCGAGACGCCGACCCAAATCCGGCCCGTAAATCACGACGACACACCCCTCGCCGCGCGCGAGAGGCGCGGGCGTCGGGCGCACGACTGGCGTTGCCAGCGTCTCGTCTTCGTCTTTGCGATGGCTCATCGGCGACAACCGGCTGGACGCCTGCGCGTTGCTCGGCTCGGATCGATCCTACCGAACCAAAATCAGATCGTCACTTCTTTCAGCTGAATTTTGCTGCGATCATTGATGCCCAAACCGAGATCGCCGGCCGCCTTGATGTACGCCGGCGGTCGCCCCTCTGCGGTGAGCGTCGGCAATTTCGCTTTCGCGCGGAAGGTCTCGACGATTTCCCAACCGAGCGTGTCCATCGCCACCGGATCGGTCGACGCGAACACAGACTCATACGGATAACGATACTGCGGCTGCTTATCGAGCGGGCCGCCGTTCGCCATGACTTGGAAAGCGTCGACGATGCAGAGACGCACGCGGCTCTTGATGACGTCTTGCGCATAGAGCATCGCGATTTGCGGCGACGCGTGATGCGAATGGAAATAATGCGGAAGGATCTGGCAGCCGTGCGTCATGTTTTTCATGCAGCCGGTGTAGCCAGCGATCGAATGATCTTTGATGAGGCCGAAGTTGATGGCGGCCGTCGACTCGGTGAGCACGCGCACGAATTTCGTTTTGACACCGGTGCCCGGAATCAAGCGCTCATCCATCGTGGCGTCGCTGTTGTTGTGCACGGTGACGTTGACGCCGGCCGGAACGTTGGACTGATTGATGCGCGTTCCCGCCAAAAAGCTGCCGTATTGTTCGAGCACCGTGATGTTGCCGGCGGGAACTCCGCTGTCGATCATCGCCTGCAAAAACGGGATGACGAGCTCCTTGCTGGTCGCGTGATTTTTCAGCGCGATGCCATTCACCTTCACACAAACTTTGTCGGCCTTGTTGACGAAGCGCGCGACCGAGGCGACCAAATCTTTTTCGCCGGTGAGCTCCATCATCACGCGCGCGAGCATTTCTTTCGCGTCGTCGGCCTTCGGGTAAACGCCGTTCGGCATGAGCGAGCCGGCCTTCGTGACTTTGACGATGCGGCCCGGCGCCGAATAAGGCGTGAACCCCGCGGGCGGCGATGCGGCGAGATTCGTGGCGACCGGCGCGTCTGCGGCTTTCGCGACGTTGCTCTCGAGGAGCGATGCGCCTACGAGGACGGCACCCGCGGCAACGGCGGACGTTTTGAGGAGCTCGCGGCGCCCAATCTCCCTGGCAATTTCTTTCGCCGTACCGACTGCTTGGAGAATGTCTGCTTCAGCTTTGTCGTTCGTCGCCATGGAGGCCTCCGTGTTACCCGATCGGAAGTACCACGCATCGCCAGGCCCCGCAAAATCCCGCGCAGCTCGGCCATGAGGAGATCGTGAGCATGCTAACGATCTCGACGGAGGGCCGGTAAAAATGAGGGGATTCGCGATCGCCGCAATCGTCGTCGCGTCGTGCGCCATCGGAGGAGCATGCTCGAGCTCGTCGCCATCCGACTCCTCTTTCGATGGCGGCCCAATCGCGAGCCTCCCCAATTGTGAAAGCGTCGCCACCGGTCTCACGCACGATGAAGAGCCTTCCGGAAGCTGCACGCTTTCGAGCTCGACGTCGTGTATCGAAACCGCGTGCTCAGCTTCAGCGACCTACACCTGTCGGTGCAACGGCACGTGGTCGTGCGCGTTGACCAGCGGAGGAATTGCATTGAGCGGTTGCAGCGGATCCGAGCCAGAGCCTGTCGGTGATTCTGGCAACGACGCAGCGAGCGACGCAAACGGTGACGCGAACCTCGACGCGAGCGACGACCCCGACGGCGACGCTTCGTAGAATTTTCGATCTGTCCGCGGACACCCACAAGCTGTCGCGGACAGTTTTGTGATCGCGAAACACCGTAAAAATGGGCTGGTCGTGACGGCATGCGACTCGCAATTGTCTCTCTTCGAAGCGCAAAGGGCGCTCGAGAAAAATGGAGAGAGTCATGCAAGAGAATGAATCAGCGTCGTCGTCGTATTCCCCCACCACGTCACCGAACGGATCGTCGGCGAACAATCCGCGAGGGATGAAGCTCGTCTACACGATCGTCGACCGCAAAGACGGCAAGTCGTTTTGGACACGCATCGGTGCAGCGTTCACGAATCGTGATGGGTCGCTCACGCTGAAGCTGGATGCGATTCCGATCGGCGGCACGATGCAGGTGCGCGATTGGGAGCCGCGCGATGCAGAACGCGAAGCGCGCTCGCAAGCACCGTCATCGCAAGCGGCGTTCGGTGCAGGACCTGCCCTCGCAAGAGCGCAGTTCTAATCGATGACGGTCAATCCTGATCGCACCGCGCAAATGCATGTCTCGACGTCCGAGACACGCGTTTCGCTCGGTTTTTTTCGACAGATCGCAGCAAATCGGTGGGCAAAGCCGGTCCTCCGTTTGCTGTCGATCGCGCTCGCTCTCGTCGTCCTCGCGGCGATCGGAAGCACCGCGCGCGCTGTTCCGCAAACGGTCGCGCCCGTCGTGATCACATCTGCCGAAGCCACGTCTTCGATCGCGCCAGCGTCGACCGCGTCGTCGGTTCCAACGGCAACATCCTCAGCCCCTGCAACGAGTCCGCCCGTCGTCGATCACACGAAGCGAGCAACAGTGGATGATCCGGTCACGCTCAACACCGCAACGCTCGACGACCTGCAACGGTTGCCTGGCATCGGCCCCAAACGCGCGACGGCGATTCTGCAGCTGCGACAGAAGCTAGGTCGCTTTCGACAAGTCGAAGATTTGATGCGCGTGAAAGGAGTGGGTCGCGCAACCCTCAAAAAGCTGCGACCGATCGTTCGTCTCGATTGAACGATCACCTGTAAAAACGAGCGAAATAAAGGAGCGAGCGAGTAACCCGTTGACCAGCAGAGCCGTGCGTCGATACCGTCGGCGTATGACATTTCGCCCGCTCCTGATCGCCCCGTCTGTCTTCGCTTTGATTGCTGCATGCGGCGGAAGCACGCCGCCACCGGCAACAACGCCTCCCACATCGTCGGGAGCTCCAGACGGCGCGAGCAGCAGCGTACCCGCTCCTTCCGGATCCGCAGCGACGACCGGCGCAACTACGCCAACCGCGAGTGACGATCCGGGCGCGGTCAAGGACGACGCAACGGAATCGTCAGCGCCGATCCCCATGACTGCTCTCGTAACGAAGAGCACGCCGAAATCGTCATTCCCGAAAGCCAAAATCGGCGATCACGAATGTTGGCAAAACACCGCGCTCGCAGGCAAAGCGAAGGACGACTTTCAAACCATCATCGACAAATGCGGAACACCGACCGGGCTCATGGAGTACGCGAAGCCAGTACAGGGCAAGCTCCACAGCAAAGCCGACAAACGCGACACCTACATTCTGAAATTGATGGGCGGCTATTGCTATCGCTACTTCGCGGTCGGCGATGGCAGCATCAAGGACCTCGACATCCTCGTCGAGAAGCCGGACGGCGCGCTCGTCGCCGCCGACAAAACCGACCAGCCGTTCGCGATCATCGATTCCGGCAACACGTGGTGCATGGACCAAGACGCGGAATACCACTTCGCAATCGAGGTCGATGGCGTCGGCAAAGGCTCCTACTTCTTCGGCGTTTGGGCCAAGCCCAAAGGCAAATAGGCGAAGTTTAGTCGGTGCCACCGTCCGCGTTCGCTTGTTCGCACGTCATGAGCGGGCCGAGCTGCGCGCTGCACGAGCTGATGCTCGCACTATCGGTCTTGCCGTCGGAACCGCACTTTTGGTTGTCGACGACACAGTCGCCGTACGCTTGATATTGCTGCGCGCAGGGACCAGCGAGCGTCTGCTTACAAAGGGCCGTTTCGTCCGCGGTCTCCGGCGTGTCGTTCGGACACTTGCTCGCGCTGCCACACGTGAAAGATCCGGCCCCGGTTCCCGACGAGCTGCTCGAGCTGCATGCCGCGAGCGGAACAATTCCCACTACCGCCGCCAAAACAAATCCCGTCCACTGCCGTTTCGTGATCATCATTCGAGTCGTTCCTCTTTCTTGTTGCGTACGGTAAGCAAATAGAGTGCCTTGAAAAAAACCGCTAATTGTCGGTCGCGCGCTTGCCGTGTGGCAACCGGTTCACGAGCGGATTTATGATTCGGCACCTTTGACGCGATTGATCGTCGCGCCGAGCTT
>JBDTFL010000421.1:0-3037 GCA_039937955.1 Polyangiaceae bacterium
GAGATCACGCGTTTTGGAAATGAACTCGCGTGCCTCGGGGAGCGCCAACACGAACTTCTGCACCTCTTCGTCCTCGCCCGACAGCATCTTCAAATCCGGCACGAAATAAGGGTTTTCGAGAAAGCGCACGTCGAGCACGACGTCTGCGTCTACCGGTGTTCCGTATTTGAAACCGAACGAAACGATGCGCGTGAGCATCTTTGGTGCGGTGCCGGATGCGGGGCCGAGCTGCGCGATGATCGCGCGCCTTAGTTCGTGAACCGAGAGATGCGTCGTGTCGATGACATGCGTGGCCCGGGCGCGCAGCGAGGAGAGGCGCTCGCGTTCGATGCGCACGCCGTCGAGCACGGCGATCGCTCCTTCGGCGCCGGTCATGGCGAGTGGGTGCGGGCGTCGCGATTCGCTGAAGCGGCGGAGCAACGTTTCGTCGGTGGCATCCAAAAAGACGACCTCGACCGCGCGGCTGCCAGAGCCTGCGAGATCGTCGAGCACTTTGCGGATCGATGCGAGGAATGCGCGCACGCGAACATCCATGCCGAGCGCGACGCGAGTGATGCCGCCTTCTTCACACGCGATGACTGCTTGTGGCGCGAGCACCGTCGGAAGATTGTCGACGCAGAAGTAGCCGAGGTCCTCCAGCGTATGCAGAGCAGTCGTTTTGCCGGCGCCAGAAAGCCCAGTCACCACGACCACGCGCGATCGCGAATCGGCTTTGAAAACAGGGGTCGAAGCGACCGGACTTGCGTCGCGTCCAGAATGGCGTCCATCGGTCATTTTTCACCGCCACGAATTTTTTGCGGCGACGTGTCGTCAGGGATGTCCTCGCGTGCGATGGGGCGCACCGCCGGAATCCACGCCGAGCTTTCGTTCGACCGACCCTCGGCTTGAGCAAATCGGGCGAGGGAAGTCGCCGACGATCCGGGATCGGGCGCGTGCTTCGGAACTGGCACTTCGATCGCCGCGCGCGTGACGAGCTGCGCCTCCAGGCGACTCAAAAATTCTTGTGACGACACGACACCCGCACGCCGGAGCAATTCGTTGCGTGCGGCGATCTCCAAAATGGTCCCCATGTCGCGACCAGGCCGCACTGGAACGGTGAGCTCGCGAATGGGCGTTCCCAAAATGATGTGATGACGTTCCTCCAAACCGAGGCGGTCGTACTCCTCGTTCTCGGTCCAATCGAGAAGTCGTACGACGAGATCGATCTGCTTTCGCTCGCGCACCGCGGTCACGCCGAACAGCGATTGCACGTTGAGCACGCCGAGCCCGCGCACCTCGATGTGATGACGAAGCAGCTCGGCAGCGTGACCGAAGACGAGACCCGGCGGCCGCCAATCGCACTGGACGATGTCGTCAGCCACGAGACGATGACCGCGTAAAACAAGCTCGATCGCGCATTCGCTCTTGCCGATGCCGCTCTTGCCCAACAGCAAAACGCCCACGCCGAAAATGTCGACGAGCACGCCATGCAAGCTTGTGTGCGGAGCGAGCCTGTCATCCAAAACGGCGTGAAGCGCGTTGATGGTGCGGCTCGATCGTGCGTCGGTCGTGAACAGTGGTGTGCCGGTCGCTTCGGCGGCGGCAATGAAAGAGCGGGGCGCTTCATGGTTCGACGTAATGATGACGCACGACAAGCCGAGCGAAAAAAATCCGCGGGCGGCGCTGCTGCGGCCGGTCACATCGAGCGAGTCGAGATACGAGACCTCGGTCTCGCCGAGCACCTGAACGCGCGTGGGCACGACGCCGTGAAAATGTCCGGCGAGCGCAAGCCCGGATTTTTGCACGCGCGGATGACGCAGCGGTCGATCCATTCCGCTTTCGCCCGCGCACTGCTGCAGCGTGATCGAGAGGTCCTTGTCCTCGGCGAGCGCGCGCACCGTGATCTCGCCATGCGGCTCCGGTGCCGTCGACACGCTGTGAGTCCCGCCGCCCCCGGCCGAGCTCACGGTCGCCCCCGCTCTTCGGTGGCGATAAGCTCGTAGCCTGCTGGTCCGTCGGGCGACGAAATGAGCTGCTCGCGAAAAATCTTGCTGCGCAAAAGTCGCGAGACACGCGCCAATGTTTTCAAATGCTCCCCCGTCGCGCGTTTCGGTCCAATCACTGAAAACAGCAGAAAAACGTTTTGATTGTCGATCGAGTCGAACGCGATACCGGCAGGGACGATCAAGAGCGCCGCCGACTGCGCGTCGAGCTCGGCAAGCGCGGCATGAGGAATCGCCACGCCTTCGCCGATGCCGGTCGACTGCAGATCCTCGCGCTCCGTAAGCACGCGCGAGATCATTTCTTTCGTCGCCTTCTCCGAAGCGAGGAGTGACGAAAGTCGTTCGATGGCGCCGTGTTTGTCGAGCGGCCCATCAGTGCGCGAGTGCACGTGCACCCGTTGCGGCGACAAAAGCTCAGTCAAAATCATGCGAACTCGCGGGTGCTGACCACCCTGGACGCGTCCAAATCGGGACGCTATTTGGATGGCTTCGACTTACCTTACTTCTGCAAATCCCCCGACTCGTCATAGATCAAATGATCGGATGCGCGATCCGAGCCCTTCTTCAGATTCTCGTCCTTCTTCGCGCGAATCTGGCGTTCCAGCTTGTCGACGACCTTGTCGATCGTCGCGTACATGTCCTCGCTCGTTTCGTGCGCATGAAAATGATGCGGACCGGCGTGGATGTCGACCTCGCAAATTTGCGCGAGATGCTGGCAGGAGAGCGTGACGTGCGCTTTCAGCGGACTTCGTAAGAACCGCTGCAGTCGCCCAATCTTTTCGTTCGCGATCGTCTTGAGCGAATCCATCGACTCCATTTGCCGAAACGTGATCGAAATCTGCATTGGGTCAGTTCCTCCTCATGCTCTTTGATCGAAGCCGGTTGTCGCTCGAATAAGGCTACGCCTATGTGCGACGAGATCGAGGTGCTGGATCACTTTCGCACGCTTTTTTTAACCTCCGACTAGAAGACTTTCTTCCGCTTGCTCGACGCAAGGATGCCGAGCATCTCGCGGTACTTGGCGACGGTGCGGCGTGCGATCTGAATTCCGGCTG
>JBDTFL010000422.1:0-3309 GCA_039937955.1 Polyangiaceae bacterium
AGCTTGCCGCCGGAAGTAGCAAAGGCCGGGACCGCACCTCGCGAGGCCACGCCCGCCGAAAAAGATGCCCGCGGCGAAAAAGAAAAAGCGACCAAGAAGCCGGCAAAAAAATCGGCCGCCAAAAAGAGCGCAGGCAAAACCAAAGAGACGAAAAAGTCCGCCGCGAAATCGGAAAAGAAAACCGCAGCAAAAAAGTCTGCCGCGAAAAAGCCCACAAAAGCCGCGAAAAAAGGCCCGAAAAAGTCATCGAGCGACAAGCACGACAAAAAAGAGAAGGCCGCCACGAAGCGTGAGCCGCAAGTCGAGTCGCGTTCATCGAAGCCCGACACGCGCCCTGACACGAGAGTGGTTCGTATGCCGCAGTCGCGCAAAAATGAAGAGGCACCGCCGCGCGCCGCGCAGGCGAAGAAGCCGCAGGCCATCTCACGTGGTCATTCGGGCAAACCGAAACGCGAGCTGCCGCCGTATCTTCGCGTCGTGAAGTGAGTCTTAAAGCTCCGCGTTCGTCATCGCATGGCGCTTGAAATTTTCGGGATGGGGCCGCGCCCTTCGCGCATTGCGTGAAGACGAGATCGCCGGCGTCCTCGTCACGCTTCGATCAAATTCATCAAGCTATTGCAGGGCACGCGCGCCGTGCAATTGCTCAAAGCGCACTACGTCACGCTCGATCTCAATGCGTTGCGCATGATCGCGTCGAGGCTCTGCGTCAGTGACAGCTGCTGGCTTGCTTCAGTGTGCACACGTGTTGCGTGCATTGTGCAGGCGGCATGCAGTCGGGTCCGGCGTTGACGTCGCATTCGCCTCCGACCGTCGATGACGGAATGCAAATGCGTGGATCGTCCGGTCCCGCCTCCGGGCCTGCTTCGGGGCTCGCGCGACATGTTCCGGCGCTGCAGAGCGTGAGGTCGTTGTCGCAAATTTGATCGGAGGGCGCGAGCGTCACCGCGCTGCATTGTTTCGATGCCGGATCACACGCGAGACCTTGCGTCGGGTCGCACAGCAGCGTGGCGCTGCACGTCGTGCCTTGGCTTCCGAGCGCGGTGCACGTGCCGCTCGTCGTAGTGAATCCGCCGTCGCCAATCGATGTTGCGGTCTGACAAATGAGGCCCGCCGCGCAAGGTGCGTCGGCGCTGCAGGCATTTCCGGATTGTCCGAGCCCCGCGCAAATCGTTCCGCCTTCACCGCCCACGCACGTGAGGCCTACGTCGCAGGGCGTTGATCCGCTGCATGTCGCGCCGAGCTGCGCGGCCGGATTGTTCGCGCAAAGTCCGCATGCGCCGGCGCTCGTCGAGGTGACGCGGCAATAGGCCGACGTGCATTGCGAATCGTCGATGCACGGTTTTCCGCCGGTGAGCGAGCCGGGTTGTGCAGCACACGCCGGAAGCGGAGTGTCTGCCGCGTAGTCGGTGCAGCTTTGCGCACGAAGAGCGCTTGCGCATTCGGAGGCGCCGCCCGCGGTGCGACTCGTTCCGTCGGCTTGCAAAAGCGCCAAACAGGCTTGTTTTTGCTGTCCGCTGCACGTGGTCTCGTCGCCGTACTCCGATTGCAAAAGGAACGGCGAGCAGTCGTTGATCTTTTTGCAGATGGCCGCGGCCTGCTCGTTACAGCCTTGGTCCGTGCTCACCGAAGTGTCGGACGCTTTTGCGCACCCGGTTTCTGAACCAAAAACGGAGCCGATGCTGAAGGCTGTCAGGCCCGCAACGAATACAAAAGGCGCGGAAGCCAAGAAGGCACGGAAGAATCTCACTATAAAGAGAGCATACGCCGCTTTGCTCCTCGATCTTCGTCGCGTCACGAAAAATTTCGGCGTCTCAAAGCCGTGCGCGAGGTTTCATTCGGTGTAGAGGTCGGCCGTATCTTGCATCTCGACGAAGGCGAAATTTTGTTGGGCGCATCGGCGATCGCGTCGCGCGATTCAGCCATCACCACGCGCATGTTGTGCTCGACCAAAATGACGGTTACCGAAAATGTTTTTCGGAGCTACGCAATGCGCTCGGTCAACAGATCGGCTTCGGTCGTGTTCATTCCGGCGGCCGGCTGCAGTGAGCAGTCGCGGTTACGTCCTACGCGCCGGAGAGATCGTCGCCGAGGGGAGCTCTAGCGATCTCGCGGACCGTGCTGACGTCAGAGAGGCGTACCTTGGGGGTTAGTCATGAAATGGATCGTCACAGGCGGAACCGGGCTCGTCGGAAAAAAGCTCGTCCGCGCGATCGATCGCGATGGTGACGAGATCGTCATTTTCTCCAGGCACGCCGCGCAACATTCCGGGCACGTGCGCACTGTCGTCTGGGACCCTGAAA
Source organism: Polyangiaceae bacterium (assembly GCA_039937955.1). Classification (GTDB taxonomy): domain Bacteria; phylum Myxococcota_A; class Polyangia; order Polyangiales; family Polyangiaceae; genus JAICXU01. Next base: position 2,301 of record JBDTFL010000422.1, read on the forward strand.
AAATAGGCAATTGGTCGAAAGAGATCGAAGGCGCAGACGTCGTCGTCCACCTCACCGGCGAGCCCATCGCAGACGGTCGCTGGACCGACGAGCGTCTCGCCAAAATTCGATCGAGTCGCACCGAGTCCACGAAGCTCCTCGCCGAAGCGATCGTCGCCGCAAAAGACAAGCCCACTGTTTTCGTCAGCGCGTCCGCCGTTGGTTATTACGGACACGAGCAAGGTGACGCCAAGCTCGCCGAAACGAGCGCGCCCGGCACCGACGTCATCGCGCAAATTTGCACGGATTGGGAGAGCGCGGCGACTCCCGCCGAGGCCGTCACGCGCGTCGTGCATCCGCGAATCGGCGTCGTGCTCAGTCCCGACGGCGGCATGCTCAAAACGGTGCTTCCTGCATTTCGCGCGTTCGTCGGCGGTCCCATCGGCGACGGCAAACAGTGGGTTAGCTTCGTGCATATCGACGACGCCATCCGCGCCATCTTGTTCGCGGTGGAGCACGAAAAAGTTTCCGGTGCGTTCAACCTCACGGCTCCGAATCCGATCACCATGAACGCGTTCGCAGAGGCTCTCGCAAAGGTCATTCACCGCCCGAATTTATTTCGTGTTCCGAGCTTCGCCGCTCGTCTGGCGCTCGGAAAAATGGCCGACGTGGCGCTGACCGGACAGCGCGTTGTACCGCAAAAACTGCTTGATTTCGGCTTCTCGTTCAACTTTCCGGTCGTCGAGGCCGCACTCCAAGAATTACTGGTTCATCCCTAGTCTTCTCTACGATCGGCGGGTGCATCCTCACATCCGCCGCCTGATCCTCGCCCTGACAGTGCTCGTCGCGCTGATCGCGTGCGGCGCGACGGGCTATTGGATTTTGGGACACGGACGTTGGAGCTATGGCGACTGTCTCTACATGACGGTCATCACGCTCTCGACCGTCGGCTTCGGCGAGCTTCAACACATGACCGAAGTCCATGGCGCGCGTGCGCTCACGGTGATGCTCATCGTCAGCGGGATCGGCG
>JBDTFL010000423.1:0-2655 GCA_039937955.1 Polyangiaceae bacterium
ATGGCGGTGGGCGCGGTGTAGAGGATCGAGATGCCGTGCTTTTCGATCAAGCTCCAGAAGCGACCCCAATCCGGTTGGTTCGGTGCGCCCTCGTACATGAAGATCGACGCGCCGCACGAGAGCGGGCCGTACACGATATAGGTGTGCCCGGTAACCCAACCGACGTCGGCGGTGCACCAATACAAATCGCCTTCGCGAAGATCGAAGACGTATTTGCTCGTGACGTGTGCGCCAGCCAGATAGCCGCCGGTCGTGTGCAAAACGCCTTTCGGTTTTCCGGTGGAGCCCGACGTGTAGAGAACGAAGAGCGGATGCTCCGAATCGAAGGCGTCGGGCTTTTTAGCGGCCTCGAGATGCTTCGGATCCGGCGTTTTTTTCAGGAGATCGTGAAGATAGATGTCACGACCTTCTTTCATTTTGATCGGCGCTTTTTCTTTGCCGATGCGCTCGTAGACGATGGTGGTTTCGATGGTGGGCGTTTGCTCGAGTGCTACGTCCACCATGTTTTTCAGCGGCACGACATTGCCGCGGCGCCACGCACCGTCTTGTGTGACCAAGACTTTCGCGCCCAAATCATTGATGCGATCACGAAGCGCGTCCGACGAAAATCCGCCGAATACCACCGAGTGCGGCGCACCGAGGCGCGCGCATGCGAGCATGGCGATCGCCGTTTCTGGGACCATGCCCATGTAAATCGCGACGCGGTCGCCTTTTTTCACGCCGAGCGATGCGAGCGCCGCGGTCATGCGCACCACGTCGCGATGTAGCTCGAAATACGTGATGGTGCGGGTGTCGCCGGGCTCGCCTTCGAACACGATGGCCGCTTTGGTTCGTACCGACGTTGAGAGGTGTCGATCCAGACAGCTCTCTGTCAGGTTAAGCACTCCCCCCAGGAAAAATTTCGCGTCGATCGATTTGTCGTCGTATTTGAGCTCGCTGAATTTCTTCCACGGCTCCCGCCACACCAAATCAGCCATTTCATCGCGCCAAAACGCTTCCGGCTCTTCGAGTGAGCGGTCGTAGAGCATCTTGTATTCGGCATGCGATTGAACGTGCGCACGCGCGACGAAGGCTTCGCTCGGCTTGAACTTGCGATTGTTCGGGTTCGACTGGTCTTTCTCGCTCATGACTGACCCTCTTTTTTTAGGGTCGTCAGCCTACGGTTTTTTCGCGTGCGATGGAATGGTTCGCAGCCCAGGTTTACCCGCGGCGCGATTCGGCGGCTCGGGCCGCGCGTTTCAGGCGCGCGGTGAGCTCGATGTGATCTTCGAGCAACGACACCGTTACGAGCTCGGCGAGAACGTCGGCCGAGCGTTCTGCCAAAACGGCGCGTTCGTCTTCTTTCAGCTCGTCGCTGGCGATCACCAAAAGTGGACGCACGATCGTGAGCCGCTCGATGGCCGTGCCGGCGCTCGCCGCACGCATGATGGGAAGCGGCGCGATCGCGTGCGTGCAAATGCGCGCGAGATCGTCGCGTAGTCCGACCAGCAGGACCAGCGGAGGGTAACGAACGAGGGGCGTCTTGATCGCGCTCATGCTCGGACGCGAAGCATTATCATCTGTGGGCGCGGGAAGGGCAGATCACTTCGGCCGGGTCGTCACATACATGTCCAAATTGCCCGTGCCGATGCTGATGCTACCGGAGCGATTGCTGAAGAAATAAAGCGTGCATCGGTCTGCGCTCACCCACGCAGGATAATCCCCGCCCGCGCTGTTCATGTGCGTGAGCGGCAAGATGTCGCTGAATGCGTCGCTGGTCGACGCGCGCTCCGCCATCCACATGTCGTAGCCGCCGGAGCTTGCTTTGGGATTGTCGCTCGCGAAGAAAATCGTCAAGTCGTCGGGCGTAACCGTGGGAAATGTGGTGTCGAAATTGGGCGAGTTGATCTCGTCCTCGCTTGCTGCCGCCGCGAACGATCCGGCGCTCGCGACCGCACGCCTGATCTGGAGCTTTGCAGGAGCGGACGCTCGCTGCGAAAAATAAATGACGGTGCCGTCTGCGCGTACGAACGGCGCATCCTGCTCGGTGGCGCTGTTGATGTTCGGCAAGAGAATGGGCGCGCCGAAATTGTCGCCGAGGTTCGCGCGCGTGGAGAGAAAAATGTCGTTCGGACCGAGCTGATTGGATTGAAAATAAAGATTGAGACCGTCGGCGGTCACCGTCGGATGCACGGCGACGTACGGTCCGTTGATGTTCGGCATCAATGTCGGCGTCGAGAAGTCGTCGGTCACGGATGTACGATTTGCCGTAAAAATCCCTGCGCCGCCATCGCCGTGGTTCGCACGTGAGCTCGCAAAATAGAGCGTGCGCTCGTCGGGACTGAGCCGCGGCCCCCAATCATCCATCGCGCTGTTCACGTTGAGCAGCGTTGGCGTTCCGAATGGCGTGTTGAACCCGCAGCTGCCGTCGGGCGTCGGAATGAAGCCTGCGTCCGCGTCCAAGTCGACGATGGCCGCGTCGGACGACGAAGCATCGGCAAGAGCATTGGCATCGGCACCGGATGCATCGGGCGATGATGCGCCACCGTCGTCGCCACCGCTCAGGTCACCGAAGGAGAAACACGCAGCAAGGGACGAGGTCACGCACGCGAGAACGAAGGCGATCCACGGACGCTGACGCATCCTTTGAGTGTAGCAGTCACCAGAACCCCCATC
>JBDTFL010000424.1:0-3180 GCA_039937955.1 Polyangiaceae bacterium
ACGAGCAGAGCCCGACTCCGAGCGAGCGCCCTGGACTCGGAACGCAATGGGGCGAGACGCGCTCGTCGCAAGTGGAGGACGTCACGTTCGATCGTGCGGACGACGATCATCCGTTCGCGATTGCAGCGCTCCACTACAACGATCTCACGGGCGTCGCGCAGCTCGCGGCGTTTCACGACGCGAAGAGCCACAGCTTCCGTGAAATCCCCACCGGCAACGGCGCGATCTCCGTGTCGATCATCGGCGAAAATGGGGAGACGCTCGAAGCGGTGCATATGGGCGATCGCACGTACGTGATCGGTCGGGCGGGGGAGCGATATTCGATTCAGCTCACGAACCACACGCGTCACCGTTTCGAATCGGTCGCGACAGTCGACGGTCTCGACGTCATGAATGGTCGCTCGGGCAACCTCTCGAATCGCGGTTATGTGCTCATGCCGCACGCGACGCTCACCATCGACGGTTTTCGTCAGAGCCATGATGCCGTTGCTGCGTTCCGCTTCTCGAAGGTGAACGACTCGTATGCAGCTCAAACCGGAACCGCGCGCAATGTCGGCGTCATCGGAGTGGCATTCTTCACGGAGAAAGGCGACAGCATCAACGCCGCTGACCCGCAGGATCTTCAGCTGCGAGATACGGCATCGCCGTTCCCGAGCGATCCGCGCTTTGCTCAGCCGCCGCGCTGAATCGCTGAAGCAAAAAGTAGATAACAAACGATCCGGCCTAAATCAGGCTGGATCGTTCGCTTTTTGTTGGAAGCTCTCGAGCGTTACCTTGGGTCCGGTGAATCGATTTCTCGCGAACGCAAAGTAGAGAATCACGATCGCGATGACGACGCCGAGGAGCATGAAGCCGGCGGTGGTGTTCGGCGGCAGCGAGCACACGATCAAAACGAAGAACGACCAGAGCGTTGCTGCGAATGCGATCCAGATGCCATGCGATCGCAAATTCCACGGTCCCAGTCTTCTCCAAACACCGCGGCGGCGTGCGAGGGCTCCGAGCAAAATCGGAATCGCATAGGAAACATAAAGGCCAGTCGTGGCGAGCGAGGCCACCGCCAAAAAAACTGCGTCGCTGAAACGCGACGTGGCGAGCACCAAAAGCGCGGGCAACAGCACGGCGGCCACCAGCGCGATCACCGGTGTTTTCCAGGTCGGATGCACGCGGGCCAAAAATTGCGACGCGGGAACTCCGCCGTCACGCGCGAACGCGAAGATCATGCGGGAAGCGCTGGTCACCGAGGACAAACCACAAAACCACATCGCCAAAATCGCCAGACCCATCGCCGCGCTGCCCGCCCGATCGCCGAGCGCGGTCTTCAGGATGTAAAGCGGCGGCTGCTGATCGGCTGCTGCAGCTGGCAAATCTTTGATGGCGAGCGTGAGCGCCAAGACGAGCGCGTAACCGGCGATCGCGCTGACCAAAACGGCCGATACGATTCCGCGCGGAGCTTTGCGTGCCGGATCGCGCGTCTCTTCGCTCACGTGCGCCGACGCGTCGAAACCGGTGAAGGTCCACATGCCGAGCACGAGCGCGTTCAAAAAGCCGAGCGTGTAGTTTCCATCAGGGCGCGCTGAAAAGCCTGTTTTTACGGCAAATGGGAGCGGCTGCGATTTTCCGATGAAGAGCAGCGCGCCGACGATCACGACCACGCCGACGATGTGAACGGTCGCCGAAAAATCATTCAGCCACGCGACCAAGCGCACCGAGATCGCATTGAGCACGCCGTGCGAAATCAAAATCACCGTGAAGAGCGGCAACGTCGACGTCGCGGGCCAGCTCATCGTCGCCACGAGTGATTGTGCGCAGACCAAATCGATCGCCGCGACGATCGCGATCTGACCGACCAAATTCATCATCGCCGTGAACCAGCCCCATGCCGGGCCGCCGAGCAACGCGCTCCAATGATAAAGCGCACCGGCGGTCGGAAATGCGGAGGCGAGCTCGGCCATCGCAAGCGCGACGAGCATCGTGCCCGCGCACACGAGCGGCCAACCCAGCCCGAGCGCGGCAGGACCTCCGCCCGCAAGCGCGGTTCCGTACGTGCTCATGACGCCGGTGAGAATGCTGATGATCGAGAAGCTGATCGCGAAGCTCGCGAAGCCGCCGACCCGGCGCGCGAGGAGCTGCGCATAGCCGAGTCGCTCGAGCGCTTGCGCGTCGTCGTCGAGATTCGATGCTCGTGAGGGATCGACCACGGCCAAACCATAGTGCTTGACACCATCGGGCCGCGCACGAATTCTCTGCGCCCCGTGAGCCAAGCTTCCGCAATTTCCGCAGGATCCGAAATCGAGCCGAAAGCCGCACAAAGCGAGCAGAAATTGGGACCCGGCGGACATCCGTGGGGCCTCTACTTTTTGTTCGGCACCGAGATGTGGGAGCGCTTTTGCTACTACGGCATGCGCGCGCTGCTCGTCCTCTATTTGATCGAGGGCTTCGGTTGGCAGCCTCACGACTCGTCGTCGGTTTACAAGTGGTACACGAGCCTCGTCTACCTCACGCCGCTCATCGGTGGTTACTTGGCGGATCGATTTCTGGGTATCCGCGCATCGATCATCATCGGCGGCATCCTCATGGCGATCGGCGAGTTCGCGATCACGACCGGCACCACATCGTTCTTTTACATTGGGCTCGGGCTTTTGATTTGCGGCAACGGCTTCTTCAAACCGAACATCTCCACGCTGGTTGGCAAGATGTACAAAGAAGGCGACCCACGACGCGACGGCGCGTTCACGATCTTCTACATGGGTATCAATCTCGGCGCGGGCATCGCCGGCGTCGCGTGCGGGTACTTGCACGAGCATTACGGATTTCGATCCGGCTTCGCAGCGGCCGGCGTCGGCATGCTCATCGGGCTCAGCACGTTTTTGCTCGGACGAAAACAGATCCAACGCGACGTCGAGGCGGCCGGCAACTCGATGGAGATCGCCGCCAAAGTCGACGCGAACGAATGCGGGAGATCATCGCGGGGTCTTCGTCCGACAAAACGAATCGCACGATCCAGCGTAACTTCCGCTAGATCGTGCGCTCGCAGCTCCCTGCTCGCTCCGCTACGGCTCTACGTCGCTCAGCGACGCGGGGGCTGCGCGAAGCGGCCGTCGTTCGGGAACGGCGAGGCGGTGTCCCGCGTCTCGAGCTCGCGCTGATCGGAGGGCGAGAGCGTGTCGCCGCGCTGGGTGA
>JBDTFL010000425.1:0-8187 GCA_039937955.1 Polyangiaceae bacterium
ACGTTCGGTGGATCGGAAGGCGGGCTCGGGACCGGACAAGTGCTCGCCGAGTATTACGCGTCGCTCGGATATCCATCGCTCGGGCTCGCGTACTTCGGTGCGACCGGTGTGCCGGCCGAGCTCTCGCAAATCCCACTCGAATATTTCGAGACCGCATTCACGTGGCTCGAAAAGCAACCGGGTGTCGCACCGGGCAAGCTCGCGGTGTCTGGCGGATCGCGTGGCGGTGAGCTCGCGCTTCTTCTCGGCGCGACGTTTCCCAGCGTCACGGCGGTCGTCGCCATTTTGCCGAGCGGCGTTTCGTGGGGCGCGCCGACTGGAACCAGCAACGACGAAATGGCATCGTGGACATATCAAGGAAAAGCGCTCGCGTGGGTTCCGTACTCTTCCGGCGCCGAGCAAAAAATCACGGAGCCCGGCGACGTCACTGCGTATTCGGATCGACAGCTCTTTCAGCAATCGATCACGCAGGCCACGAGCGATCAGCTCACGCAGGCCACGACGCTCGTCGAAAATACCAAAGGCCCGATCTTGATGTTTGCGGCAGCCGACGATCAGATTTGGCCGTCGTGCGATCTGGCTAAAATCTCGATGGATCGGCTCACGAGCACGGGACACGTTGCGAAGTATGGAGACACGCTCGTCTGTTACCCGGACGCTGGCCACAACGTGACGCCGTTCTCACTCAACGTGCCCACGACCACCGCAATGTATTCGTCCGAGCCCGAATTCGGAGAAACCCTCGCGCTCGGTGGAACGCCAGCCGGGATCAATCATGCGGCGCGCGATTCCGACGATCAGACGCGCGCGTTCCTCGCGAAAAATCTGAAGTAGCTAGAGCCGGCCGCCGCAGGTGATGGAACGAGCGTGACGGTTTCGACGATCGCGTCTACTTCGTGTAAGAAGTACGCGTCATGCCTTCCCCGAAACAGTCCATCTTGGAGACGCTTACGCGCGACGTGCTCGTCATCGACGGCGCGATGGGCACGCAGCTCTACGAGCGGGGCGTCCTCTATAGCGTGTGCTTCGAAGAGCTCAATGTAAGCCGCCCCGAGATCATCACGAAGGTACACGAAGATTACGTTCGGGCCGGCGCGCAGGCGATCGAGACGAACACCTTCGGCGCAAATGCGATGCGCCTCGAAAAACACGCGCTGCAACATCGCGTGCGTGAGCTGAATCTCGCTGGCGCCAAAGTCGCGCGCGCTGCGGCAGGCGACGCTTACGTTATGGGTGCGATCGGCCCGAGCGGCTATTTTCTCGGTAATGCGAGCAAAGACGATCTCGACATGGTGCGCGGCGCATTGCTCGAGCAAGCCGAAGCGCTCGTCGAAGGTGAGGTCGACGCACTGATCGTCGAGACGATGCGGCAAAGCGGTGAGGTGCTCGTCGCGATTGAAGCGGCGAAAAGAGCGGCGGGAAATAAAATGCCGGTGTTCGCCACCGTGTCCGTGGACCCGGACGGGAAAATGGCGGACGGCACCGACGCCGCGGAGATCGCCGCGCAGATGCGCGACGCGGGTGCCGACGCGATCGGCGTGAATTGCTCGGACGGCCCGATGAACGTGATGTCGGCAGTCGAGCGCATGCTGAAGGTCGGCGTGCCCATTCTCGCGGTACCGAACGCCGGCTTGCCCACGCGCGTCGACGATCGACTCGTCTACATTTCCACGCCCGAATATTTCGGCTTGTACGCACGCCGCATGTTCAAGCTCGGCGTCAAAGGCGTCGGCGGTTGCTGCGGCACGACACCCGAGCACATCAAACGCGTTGCAGCGTCGGCACGCATGGCCGGCGCGAGCGCGTCGGGTGATCGCGTCGAAGAAGTGCGCGACGACAGCGCCGCGAGCGACACACGGATCGCGATCGTGAGTGGAGCTCCGCCCGTCGCATTCGACAAAAAGAGCAGTTTTGCCGCTAAAATTGGCCGAAATTTCGTCTTCTCGGTCGAAGTGAATCCGCCCATCGGTCTCGATCCGACCAAAGCGGTAGCCGCAGCAAAAATGTTGAAGGCCGGCGGCGTCGACGTCATCAACATCGCGGACGGCGCACGTGCGCAAGCGCGCATGGGTAACTTGGCAATGGCCGCGCGCATCGAACGCGAGGTCGGCATCGAAACGATCTTGCACGTGTGCGGCCGAGATCGAAATTTGCTCGGCACGCTCGCGCATCTTTTGGCCGCGCATGATCTCGGTGTTCGCAATCTCGTCATCATCACCGGCGACCCTCCGAAGATCGGCGACTTCCCCGACGCGACGCCCGTTTACGATTTGGACTCGATCGGCATTTTGAAATTGGCGACGCGCCTCAATCACGGCGTCGACCCCGGCGGAAAATCGATGGGCGGCGTCACGCAGTTTTTGCTCGCGACCGGCGCCGAGCCCGCGGCACTGAATTACGAGCGCGAGATCGCCCGGCTCGAGGTGAAAAAACGCGCGGGCGCCGAGCTCGTGATGACGCAGCCCGTTTACGATCCGGACACGCTCGAGAAATTCTTGATCGACATCGAGCCGCTGAAATTGCCTGTTTTGGTGGGTATTTTGCCGCTCGCGAGTCACCGCAACGCGGAGTTCCTGCACAACGAAGTTCCCGGCATGTCCATTCCGCAAGACGTGCGCGAGCGCATGCGCAGAGCGGGCGGGGGAGCTGCGGGTCGCAAAGAAGGCGTCGCCATCGCACGCGAGATGCTCGCTGCAGTTCGCGATCGCGTAGCCGGCGCATACGTCATGCCGCCGCTCGAAAAATACGAGCTCGCTTTGGAAGTGATGGATGGGTTCACCGGCGCAGTCGGGCCGCGAGCTCGAGCCGCGACTTGATGCGCTTCGCGATCCTCGGCGAGGGGAAGAGAAGAATCTTCGGTCTGTTGCTCTGCGTCAGCTCTTGTCACGGCGCGTGCGGGAGCAAATCGAGTTCGGCAGAAGACTCGGGTGCGCACGCAGCCTCGGTCTTCACGAGTGATGCGGAAGTTTTCGCCCCCGCGCGCTGCCATAACGTCATCCATCGCGCGTCGCTCCGCTCACCGCTCGACATCGGCGACGCGATCACGACGAACGACGGCTTCGCGATCGGCCTCGTGCGCGAACAAAATGTCCTCAGCGTGGCTCTCGTATCGGACGACCTGGCGAAAATCACGTTCGTAGACATCGGCCCATCGCTCGGCGAAACAGCCCCTCCGCTGCCGTTTTTGATGGATAAATCCGTGTATGTTGCATGGATCGTACAGGGTGAGCTTCTCCTCGGGCGCATCGACAACGGCAAGGTCGCGATGATCGGAAGCGAGGTGATCGATCCCTTCACCTTCAGCAGAAAAGATCCGGTCCTCTCCGACATCCCCGTGCTCGACGTTGCCGTCTCGGGCGATCACGGCGCCGCCGTCTGGGATTTTGCAGATCCGGCGCGAGGACATGTTCGCTTCATCTCATTTTCGAAATCCGGATTCGATCATTTGGACGGCGGACTTCCCTATGTCGAGGTCGCTCCGATTTCCTCGGACGCCGATTCACCGCGAATCGCTCCACGAGCAGGTGGCGGCTATTGGGGAATTTGGGTTGCCCGAAAAGTGGAAGGCCCGACCGACGCCAGCACGATCGAAGGACCGGGCGAGTCGCCGACGTTTCGTTGGCTCGAGGCCGCGCCGCTCGATGATCACGGAACGCGCACCGGCGCAGTCGTGAAGCTCACGCCCGACTCCGCGCATGCCGGCGGTTACGACGTGCTCACGAACAACGACGGCACCGACGTCATCGTGCGCGACGCCACCGAGACACCCGACGAAGGCACGAGCATTTTTCGCGCGCACCTTTCCGAAAAAACATCGCCCGCCGAAATCTTCGCTTCCGAAATCGGACGCGCCGAGCCCGACGTTGTCACCACGCAAAGCGGAGGGGCCTCGACATCCTGGGTCGTCCTTCCCGACATGAATGACGCCACGCGCATCGTCCCCATCGCCAAATTCGGGAGCGGAATTCCGGTCCCCAGCATCGAGCCTCTCTTGAGGAGTGCGCGCGCCCTGACCCTCCGTTCCGCAAATTCGGGGGTCGAGCTGCTCGCGATGCATGCGCTTTCGGTCGGCGGCTCTCCGGATCAGGCGGAAATCCTGCTGATTTCATGTGCGCCCCTCTGACCAGAACGCCCCCTCTGCTTAAATTCCGGGGGCAATCCCCGCGCCGATTGAATCAGAGGGTGGGTTGGATTAGGTTGTTCGCGTGCCACGTCGCGACTCCGGGGCCCATAGCTCAATCGGTCAGAGCCCCCGGCTCATAACCGGGTTGTTCCTGGTTCGAACCCAGGTGGGCCCATCATTTTTACACGCGCGCAAGCCTGCGCGCTAATGGTCACTTCCTCGGTCGCGACGCTGGAGACACTGGAGCCTAGCCTAGTGAATATTGAAGAGCAGATTCGAACCCTGGAAGAGCTCGCCGCGGTGGATGCGGAGCTCAAGATTCTCGACGACCAAATCGCGCTAGAGCGCGGCACCCTCTCGACATTGAAAGGGAGCCTCAAAGAGCACGCAGACAAGCTCGCAGCCGATCAGGCTCATGCGTCGAAGCTCGACAAATCGAGGGGGGATTTGTTGAACGAGGCGCGCACGATGATGCAGCAGCTCGACCACTCGCGCGAGAAGCTGAATCGCTCGCGCAATGAGCGAGAGTCGAACGCCGCACAACGTGAGCTCGAAGAGCTGCGAAAGCTGGTTCGAGATCGTGAGGACGAAATCGGAAAGCTCACCACCGAGATCGACGCATCACGACTCGGAATGGACGCCACCGAAGGCACGATCAAATCCATCGGCGACGAGCTCGGCGGCAAAGAAGGCGACATCACCGCCTCGCTCAGCAAAGTGGAAAAGGAACGCGGCGAACGCGCCGGCGTCCGCGAAAAGATCGCGAAAAAGCTGCCTCCCGTGATTTTCCGCCGCTACGAGCTCATTCGCAGCAAACGCGGAACCGGCATCGCCCAGACCACCGACGGAACGTGCAAGGCGTGCAACATGGCGCTCCCACCGCAGCTCTTTCATCGGCTTCGTCGCGATCCGGTGCTCGAGCAATGCCCGTCCTGCAATCGGTTGATCTACTTTCAGCCGCCGCAATCGGTGACCGAGTCGTCGACCTGAGTCGGCCCACAGCATGAAGAGCTGCCCGGCCTGCCAACGCACCTATCCGAACGACGCAGGGTTTTGCCCTGCGGATGGCACCGGGCTGATCATGACGAGCATGGTGCCGATCGCACCGAATGAAGATGCTCGCGTGGGTGCGCGTCTCGCAGGTCGTTATGAAATTCGTCGTGTGGTTGCCGACGGCGGAATGGGTCGCGTCTACGAAGGCGTCGACAAACAAACCGACACACGTATCGCCGTAAAAGTTTTGCACGACGACGTCTCACAAGATGCGGTCTCGCTCGAGCGGTTCAAACGCGAGTGGGACATCTCCACGAAGATTCCGCACGAATACATCGTCAAAGTCACCGACTTCCAACAAGACGCGACCAGCAAAGTCTGGATCCTCGTCATGGAGTTTTTGGATGGTGAAGAGCTGCGCGTGATCCTGAAGCGCGAGAAAGTGATCCCGCCCGAGCGCGTGATCCGCATGCTTTCTCAAGTAGCGATGGGTCTCGACGCATCGCATGCGATCAACTTCGTGCACCGCGACTTGAAGCCGGACAACCTCTTTTTGTGCGGCACCCGTGAAGGTGACGTCGTCCGCATCTTGGATTTCGGATCGGTCAAAGACAAAAACACCGACGCAAAAAAGCTCACGGTCATGGGAACGACCATCGGCTCGCCGTTTTACATGGCGCCCGAGCAAGCGCAGGGGCTCGACACCTTGGATGCACGCGCGGACGTCTTCGCGCTCGCGGCCATCACGTACGAATGCATCACTGGCCGCGTTCCGTTCGAGGGCAACAACGGCCCGTCGATCTTGCTCGCTATCCTCACGAAGGATCCGGAGCCGCCCACCGTCAAAGGAAAAGCCGCGCCGTTTCCGATCCCGCCCGCGCTCGACGACGTCATGGAAGAAGCGCTCGCGAAAAACCCGGCGATTCGCACGCGCTCGGTCGGTGCGTTGGCCGACGCTGTGGGTCACGCATATGGCCTCGCTGGCGATCACCTCGCGTGGTCGAAGATTCCGCAACAAGAATTGCAAAAGCAAATTCACGCGGCGTCCGCCAGCGTGATGCAGCCGCGCGCGCAAGCGCCGCAGGGCGTGCAAGGCCAGGTCCTCGATTTTGCCGCCGACCCTTTCGCTGCGCCGCAACAACAGCAACAGCAACACCAGCCATACCTGCAGCAACAACAGCAACAGCCGCAGCAGTACCAGCAGCAGCCCTACCCGAACCAAGCGGGGCCTGCGCCGGCGCAATACATGCAGAATGCAAGTAATCCGTACAACGATGATGCGGCAGTGATCCCCGGTTTGGGACAGCGCCCGACGTGGGTGCTTCCAGTCGTCGTGGGCAGCGCAGCGCTCTTGCTCGGGGGAATTCTGGCGCTCGTTTTGACGCGTTAGTCGCAGCTCACGAATCGCCTTTTTTCATAGGCGATTTGCGATCGCTCAGTTTTCGACCTCGACGACCCAATAGGTCATGTCGGTGCCGATCTGACTCTCGATGTAGAGCGGCGCTAGGCCTCGCGGATCCTTCTTCACCGCAGTGATCGTCAAGTTTAGCTTGTCGCCGTTTTGTCCGGTCGTGTTGTCGAGCGAGAACGTGAGCTCCGGTGAACCGCCCGTGAATGCGCTCGCGTAATCGATCGCACCAACGGTGAAGGTGCCGAGCGTGTCAGCGTCGCTGAAGAGATCGAGCTCGATGGTTTGGCTCGAGCCCACGGGAATGTGAACGACGCTCGCCGCTTGCTTCTGATTCGAAGCGACTTGAATGTTGTCCGTGTCAGGTAAGACAGGCGCTGCATTGAAATACGGAGTGAGCCCTTGCGGTACGCAGGGATCGTGACTCGCGGCAGCCGCTGCGTTCGACCATGTGCGTTGCACGAAGTACCCAACGTCGGTGGCTTTCGTGAAGACGTCGCCGAGCTCCGCGCACATATCACCTACCTCTGCGCCACCCCCAGCTCTCGCCCATCCGCCGCCGTTTTGATCGGTGTTCGACCATGCGGGGTTGTCGTTCGGATACGGATCCGTTGCTGCTTCGATGTACTCGTGCGACGCCGCACCAGTGAGCACATCGAGCACGCTCACGCCGGAGAACATCGTCGGGCAACGCGGCATGACCGCGTAGGCCGCAAACTTTCCGCTGCCAACTTGAATGTCGGAATGATAGCCGCCGAAATCCTGGCAGCCTTGTTGTCCTTGCAACGTGATGGTCACGTTGTCGGGGTAGTAGACGGCGTAGATGGTGTTGTCGTCGGGCTCGGGCAGTGCGCCGCCGAATTGTGATCGCAAAAAGGTTTGGATGTCGTCGTCGCTCACCGTCGCTGCTGGTGCGGTCGTCATCTGCACCGCCGTCGACGTTCCTGCGCCGACGCCGTATTCGGACGTGGTTGTCGCCCAATATGCGCCCGCGGAAATCTTCGTCGAAAAATCCGCGATGCTCGTCGCGAGTGAATCGCCTGGAAATGTGATGGCGATGAATTTCGGTGCGGCCATCACGGGTCCGCCCGTGTTGATGACCTGAGGAAGCGCGGGGTGGTCTGCGGGAAAGCCAGATCCGGCGTCGCTGCCATCGCCCGTCGAGCCATCGTCACTCGAGGTGGAAGAGCCACACGCGACGATTGAGACCAAAAGAAAGAAGAGAAGCGAGCGCATCTCGAAAGGATATCGGACGCGCGCGCTTCGTGCCGCACCGCTTACGAAATCTCGGCTCAGTGATCGTTGCACGCAGCAGGCGGCGGATCGGCACCCACCAGGATGTCGCGCGCACACTTCGCGAAATTCGCGCATTTTCCGCAACTTCCACCGTCATCCGTGCCGGCGTCTTTCGCGACGCACGTGTCTTGGATCTCGGCCAAAATAGTGTCGTCGTAAGTAGCGAGCGTTCGCGCGACCGGTCCGCTGGCGCATTGGCCCGGGTTCGCTCCATCGCATCGCGTGCAGTAATCGGTGACGAGCGTCGTCAACGTCGAAGACGGCGTTCCATAATGTGCAGTGATGCAATCGTCGTATGCCTTCGTGCCGCCGTCTCCGGAGACCGACGGCCCTGGACACGGCTCTTGTGCAGCGCACGCGGTATACG
>JBDTFL010000426.1:0-5502 GCA_039937955.1 Polyangiaceae bacterium
CCGAGAGCGACCGAATGCCATCGTCCCAAACTTCGGGAATCGATGGAGCGAGATCGTCTTTCACTTTCTCGGAAACCTCGTGGACCACCTCATCGAGTAGTTGCCGCGCCTCCTCCAAATTCGCCGCGGTCATTTTTCTCGACGACATCGATGGAGCCGCGCAATTTCAAGCCTCCTTCGATTTCGACGAATTCTTCGCGCGAGCGTGAATCGCGTGCGGCGCGGTCTTGCTTCAACCCGAACGAGAGCTCGAAGTACGACGGAACCCACTCGGGTGCGAGCGCGGCGAGTCGCAACATCTCGCGGGCGTCGGCCGACAGTGATCGAACGCCGTCGTCCCAGACCTCGGGGATCGAAGGTGCGAGATCGTCTTTTACTTTTTCGGAGACGTCGCGAACCACGTCATCGAGTAATTGCCGAGCCTCGTCCAAATTGGACGGGGTGATGGGCAAAAGATTTCGGTCGCGCAACTTGAGATGAAGCTCGAACTCGATTTCGTGGAGCAATGATCCGCGTTGCAAGGGATCGAGCTCTTCGATTTGCACGGGCTCCTGGCGCGGCGAAAGCCGGAAAATTGCCTGCAAAACGAATTTATAAGGACACGTCGCAAAATGCTGCAGCGCGGTCGGCGAGAACGAGCGCGCGGCGAGTGCGTGGAGATTCAAGGCGTCGCGAGCCTCGGGCGGCTGTCCTTTCAAATATAGACCGTCGGCGTACGACCAATTTTTTTGCCAACGTAGCGCGCGGAAACGCAGCGCCCGCGCCAAGTGCTCGTTCGCCGAGAGAAGAAAGCGCGCCATGCCGGTGGTCTCGCTCTCCGGCTTTTTCAAGATGGATTCGAGGAGCGCGAGGTCGTGCTCGGTTTCGTCGATCGCCTCCGAGCGATCGCGAGGCGCCGGCCAACCGATGCGCGCACCACCAACGACCTCCGCCCGACGCGCGAGCTCCTCGAAGCCCGGCAGCTTTCCCTCCGCTGCGCGGAGCACCTCGAGAGCGTAGAACGATGGCGTGCGCGGACGCGCTTGGTCGGAGTCGAGACGCGGATAGCTTATGACGACGCGTTTTTTCGCCGCGCCCACCGCGATGCGCAGGGCCAGTCGCTCGGACGCAGTTCTCGTGGCATTCGTCGTGAGCTCTGCGCCGCTCTTCTCCATGCAGGCCGATCGCGCCGCATCGGGGAAAATAGGGTCTTCGATGACTTTGCGCGGAAATAATTTCTCGGCGACGCCGACCACGAAGACGACGTCGAACACCATGCCGCGAAGATCGCTGGGCTCACCGATGAACACGCATCCGTAGCGACGCGTCTTCGGACGATCGACCAGCTGACAGAGACGTTCTTCCAAAACCAGACGTACGTCCGCGAGCGCGATACCGCCAAGCGCATCCATCGGCGCGAGCTGTGCGAGAACCGAAAGCACGCGATCGGGGTGACGTAGCGAGCGCGTCGCGAGACGAGTCAGCGCTGTTCGCCATTCGCCCCATGTTGCATGCGTCGGAAATGCGGAGAGCTCGTCGATGATGGGCAATGCAAAGTTACGCAGACGACCGATCTGGTCGAGCGTGCGTTTCGCGCGCAACGCCTCGGGCTCTTCTGGATCGCGAATCTCCTGCAAATCAAGCTCGATTTGATGTTTGAGACCGTCGAGCCGGCGTCGCCAACGATCCGGGCCTTTGATGACAGCCGCGTCCGACAAAAGTTTCTCCCACTGCGCGGGCTCGTGCAGTGAGCCATCGATCACCGCACGCGTTTTCGGGTCGGCGACGAATGGGCTCGGCTCGTTTCGAATTTCTTCTTCGAGATCGGGTACGTCGATTTCGCGTTCGATGGCGGATGGCAACATCTCGTCGTCGGGCGGCGAAAATCCTTCACTCGCGGTCAAGGCGGGGGGTGGCTCACCGGCCTCCGTGGCGTCGGGTAGCTCACCGAGCGACAAATATTCTGCGAAGCGACGCGCCGACATTCCCTCTGCGGCGCATGACAAAAGCGCGGCCAGTGCACGACCCGCGGGATCGGGCCGGCGCACGCCACGCGCGAAAAATGCAGGGATTTGCGCGCGGCGCGTGGCCTCGACGAGATGCGCGCGATATTCCGCAGCGCTGCGAGCGACGACCGCGATGCTGTCGAACGGCGTTCCCCTCTCGGCCTCTCTCAAAATGCGACGCGCCACCTCGACGCATTCGCGGCTCTCGCCTGGTGCCGAAAGAATTTCCGTGTGGGACGGGTTCCCTTCGGTCTCGATTTCGACGCCGCTGCTACTCACTTTGAATGCGACGCCGGAAAATAAGTTGTCTTGCATGCGACCGAGCGGATTGCCTGCTCCGCCCGGCAAATCTTTCGTGGTGACGCCGAGCGCTTTTTCGAAACGCGTTTCACTTCGCGTATCGCCAGCGGGGATGGTCACGAGAACGTCGGGCGCGCGCGCCGCAATTGCCCGCACGAGGTCGTGCGCTTTGGCGGACGAAAGCGCGACGTCGTAAAAGAGGACCGGAATGTCCAGCGCGGGATTTTTCGATTTGGAATTGGTCGCCGCGATCGCCTCGGAGAAAACGATCGCGCGGTCGGCGAGCTCCGCGAGCGCTAGCTCTTTCTCATAATCCAGGGCAATTTCAGCCAGATCGTCGTCGTTGAGCTTCTTGAAGTCGACGCTCTCCATTCGGAGCTCGGCAATGGTGCGAGCCAGCGCGCGACACAAACCTGGACGGTCGGCGATCGGAGAAAAGCGTCCGATGTTGCCTTCTTTCGCACCGACCACGCGATCGCAGATCGCTTCGATCGACACGTGTCCGGCCGGCGCCAGACCACGCAACGCCAAACCCGGTGATGCCAGTGACACGGCGAGCGCCGCGAGCGTCGTGCGTTCCCAACCGAACGTGGCACCGAGCGAATGCGATGCGGATCGTGCGAGCGACGCCGCAGCCTCGCGGGTCTCCGCAACGATCAAGAGGCGCGCTTTTGGGCCGTGCGATTTCAGCCACGCCTCCGCGTGCAAAAATCGGGTGGGCCCTGCGGCGGATCGAACGACCTCGCGCGGCACCGCTATTGGTCGAGGCCGGTCCACTCGGTGGTGGCGAGATCACGACGGATCATGACGCCGCTGCACACGGTGCCGGAGTTGTTGTAACGAAGGCCGACGTCTGCGCCGCGCCAAACGTCTGCGGCGATCGGCATGGTGACGTGCTTTTGTGCGCTGCCGTAGTCGCGCTCGAATGCGTCGTGCACGGTCTTGCAATCCGCGACGGCCGGCGTGAACGAGATCTTCGCGAGCTTGCCTTTCAAGAACGTCAGTTGCACTTCTTTGAGCGTGACGCCCGCGTATTGATTCTTGCCGCCGACTTTGTAGATCGCACGATCAGGCTTCTTTTCCACGACTTTGAGGCCCTTCAGCGATTTTGGTGCAACGCCGAAGGTTGCCGCGCCGAATCCGTTTCGTGCGTCGAGCTTGGACGCTACTGCGTCGGCGGGCGGATCATTTTTCGTGTCTGCGCTGTCCGGCGGATCGACCGCCGTTGGCGGTGAATCGGAGCTTTCGTCGCCGGCATCCGGGTCGGGCGGCTGTGGTGTCGGCGACGAGGTGTCGACGGGGATGGCCTCTTCTGCGACCGGCTTGTGGACTGGTGCAGAGGCGCAGGCAGTCAACGCGGCGAACGAAGCGAGGGAGAAAAAAGCGATCCGGCGTTTCATCGGGCCGGAGTCTATCACCGACCCAGACGATTGATCCCGTCGAAAGCAGCCGTTTTATAACACTCGGCAAGCGTGGGGTAGTTGAAGACGGTGTTCACGAAATAGTCGACGCGGCCTTTGAATGACATCACCGCCTGGCCGATGTGCACGAGCTCGCTCGCGCCCTCGCCGATGATGTGCACCGCGAGGAGCTCGCCGGTTTCGATGTGGAAGAGCAGCTTCAAGAGGCCCGTGCGGTCACCGATGATCTGTCCGCGCGCGATCTCTTTGTATTGCGCTTTGCCGACCTCGTACGGGATTCCTTTATCGGTGAGATCTTCTTCGGTCGGGCCCACCATGCTGATCTCGGGGATCGTATAAATTCCGTATGGAAACAGCTCCGGCATGTGTTTCGCGGGCGCACCGAATGCGTGACACGCGGAGTGCCGACCTTGCTCCATCGACGTCGATGCCAGGCTCGGAAATCCGATGACATCGCCGACGCCATAAATGTGCGGCTGCGACGTTTGATAATCTTTGTTCACTATGAGGCGTCCGCGCTCGTCGACTTTGACGTCAGCGGCTTCGAGGCCGATGTGCTTCGTCGCGCCCGCGCGACCAATGCTGTAGAGCGCGCGGTCGGTGACGATCTGCTTTCCGCTGGCGAGCTTGATGCCGACCGAGTTGCCCTCCTTTTTTTCTTCGAGGACCTCGATGCCCTTCACCTCTTCGCCGAGCCGCAACGTCACGCGATTTTGGCGGAGGTGATAAGCGAACGCGTCGACGATTTCCGCGTCGACGAACGGCAAGAGTCGTTTTCGTTTGTCGATGACCGTGACGCGAACCCCGAGCGCCGCAAAAATGCTCGCGTACTCGAGACCGATGACACCAGCGCCCACCACCGCGAGTGATTTCGGAAGCGCCTCCAAACGCGTGATGTCGTCGCTCGTGAAGACATGGTTGCCGTCGAACGGAATCTTCGGATCCGCAGAAGAGTCGGTGCCTGTCGCGATCACGATGAATTCAGCGGTGACCGTGCGATGGATGAGGCCGTCGCTTGATTTGAGACGCACGGAATGGGGGCCGGTGAGCTCCGCGTCGGCGCCGATCACCTCTACGCCATTGCGCATCAATTGGTGCCGCGTGACGTCGATCTCGTTGCGCACCACCTCACCGACGCGGAAGAGAAGATCCGCCATCGTGATGTTTTGTTTCACCGTGTACGACGCGCCGTAGAGTGAGCGTTCGCGATAGCCCGACAAATGAAGCGCGGCCTCGCGCACCGTTTTGCTGGGGATGGTCCCGGTGTTGATGCAAACTCCGCCGAGCGCCGCACGTCGTTCGACGATGCAGACTTTTTTTCGAAGCTTCGCAGCTTGAATCGCCGCGCGTTGACCGGCGGGTCCGGAGCCGATGACCAGCATCTCGTAATCGAATGACGCCGCCATTTCGTTACGAGGCTACGCGATCAGGAAGCGCGCTTCTTCGATTTCGATTTCGCCACCTGAGCAGGTGGTGCTTCGGACCCGCGTGATTTTTGTGGGCCCGCTTTATGAGGCGGATCCTCAAAATCCGCAGTTTTTGCCCGCGATTCATCACTTTTTGCCGCCGCATTTTTCTTCGCGAGCGATTTTGCCAGGAGCTCGGCCAGGTCGATGACCTTCGCGCCGCCGCCCTTTTCGGGTGCGGTCGTCTCTTCTTCTTCGACGCTACCGTCGCGCACCGCTTCGCCGCGATCCACTTTGCCTTGTGCAGCTGCATCGACCGCCGCGCGATATTCGTTCGGGTGCTTCGACGGATCGAACGGCGCCTCGAGCTACTTTACCAAGTCGAGCGCG
>JBDTFL010000427.1:0-5344 GCA_039937955.1 Polyangiaceae bacterium
AACGACAGGCTGCCGAACAACAGCTCATACAACAACTCACAAAATATTTGAGTGGCTCATGATTCGAAAAGACGCGCGCGCACTGATTGATCAACTCGAGTCGAGCCCAGAGCAGTTTTACGCGCGCGGGGGGTCGTACTCGCTTCTCCAGCGCCTTTTCCATGAACGCGATTTATCGATTGTGATTCCGTTACTCGAGAGCTCCGACCCTCATGTCAATGCTGTGGGCCTTTTTTGTGCGTCTGAGTTGGGCACCCGCGCTTACCCCCTTGTCGATGCCGTCATCCCCTTCACGTCATCTCTAGACGTGAAGACTGCGAGGATGGCTATCGAGGTGCTCGCTGTATGCAGCACGCTGGAGCACGCTAACGATTACTGGCACGTACTTAAGTGCTTGCAAAGCTCGTCGGTCGAAATTCGAGTGCTTGTGATGGATCTCATGGTTCATTCGGAAGTCGCGCAGTTCATTGCCGCGTCGGAAAGCCGCTCTCTGCCGAGCTGTCATGGGACGGGCCTTCACCTCCTCATGAAGGAACCTTTATTCGAAGAACGCGAGGTGCTCTCGCTTCTGCACAGCGAGAAGCGTCTGGATGTTCGGTATGGCGCAGTCATCATGATACGAAATCGTATTCGCAGCGATTTGCTGAGCGAAAGGACGCGCGCGGCCGTGAACTCGGACGCGGTTGAGGGCGACGACATCTCACTACTGTTACAAATTCCGCGCATTCAGGGCTGCTTGCGGTCCACCTCGGCCTCCCCGTGATACGCACCTCTCGCTGAGTGATGATCTATCCCAACGACGCGGACGGTGACGCGCTACGCAAACTCGCGGAGCAGTCCGACATGTCGAAGCCCAGGAGCATCGACTTCGCAGTTGATGTTCCTGATCGAGCAAGCGGAGATCAGGTAGCTGCGGCTGCAACGAAGCGCGGCTACGCGACGGCGGTGGAATGCGACGAGCCAACGCAAACGTGGACCTGTTACTGCACGAAACAGATGCTCCCCGCGTACGACGGCGTAGTTGCTGCGCAGACGGAGCTCGACGAGCTCGCCAAACCGTTCGGGGGTCGCTCGGATGGATGGGGGACTTTCGGAAACGAATGAAGCGAGCATCACGCGTGGACGGCAGTCAGGACTCGCGACCACCGGGCGGACCAGCGACGCTCAACACGACGCGACTTCCATGCACCGTCAGCAAAAAATCTGAGCCCACCCGCGAGAGCGACGTCGCACCTGAGCGTTGCGTAGCCTTCGTTCGTGACCGAGTAAAAATAGGCTGATCAGGAAGACGCGGCGGAAACGCCCGCATGTCGGCTTCGTACATGAGACGATGCTCTTCGAGGCCGACGGGGCGAAAGAGGATCACGCCGTCTCAATTATCACGGGCGCCGACGCTGGCCCGCGAGCGCGATACGATCGCGGCATGAGCACGCTCGCGTTCGTTACCCGCCCGCGCGAAGATCTGGATGGGTCGATCGAAGTGATCCCCACGATCGACGGCGCACTCCTCACGGATCTGATCCACGCATTCGAGATGCGTGCTGGAATGGAGACGCGACCCGAGTCGTATTCCGGCCTGTTTCCGGAGCACTTCGACTTCGGTCCGTTGGATCTCCCTACATCGGTGCGTCGCGGAGACTTCCAGGTGCGAAGCCGCCGGTCCTCGGCTGCTCCTGCGGCGAATGGGGATGCTGGCCATTGCTCGCGCGAATTTCCGCGACCAACGACACGATTGCGTGGAGCGACTTCGAGCAGCCGCACCGAAAAGCGCGTGACTACTCTGCGTTTGGTCCATTCACTTTTTCACGAAACGAATGCCAACAAGTGCTCCGAGATCTTCAAGAGAAGCTCCGAGTGTGACGAAATGGACGCGACGCACGACGGGTCGGGGCAGCGGCCCCGACTATTTGCAGAATGCACGCATCGTTGCCCACCAGTTGCCCAATGCCACGTGATTTCATGTCACCTGGCGTCACATCGCGTCGGGTGGGGCGATTCGAAATCCAGCATGATTTCCAGCGTCGCGCGTGAAAGACCGCCGTTTTGATCATGCGTTTCTCAAATCCGCCCACCCCGACTACTTCACTATCTATTGTTGTTCAGCATGAAGAGGCGCAAGCAGATCTTCGAAAGTCCGGATGGCTCGCTTAGCGTCGATGTTTTCATCGAGCACTGGGAGGTCATCCTCGCATTCGCACGAACGACCGATGCGGCGCTCGGCGATTTCGCCGAGGCCTGCTCGTACTCGAGCGATCCCCATGACGTTGTTCGTGTTGCAACGCACGACCTCGAAACAATCGTCGCATTTCTTTTTCGGGTACGAACGAACCTTGAATCCGCGGCCCCGCTGGAGCCGGAGCCGACCGCGGACATTCTCGAAAACTTCTCGAACTCGGAGCTTGGGCGCATGCTCGGCGACGTGATTGGTGTGCTTCGAGAGGCCATTCGCCTCGAGCGTCCGTTTCGAGCGTGGCGGGAGTAGGCCAGAGAAAGCCGACATCCACCGTCGCTGAGCCAAAATCCGGCTCGCATCAGGTCCCGCGCCCCGCGCATAACAGAGCGCGCATCACAGACGCCAACTCCAGTGTCATAGTGTGAATCGTGATCTCGATGCCGCGCGCTCGACGCTGGATTTCAGGCGGCGTTTTGTTCGGCTTGCTCGGATCGATGGTGACGCACGGATCGATCGTGCTCGCGCTCCTCCTTTTATTTTTGCATGGCGGTGACGGCGCGGGTGGCGGTAGTGGCCTCGGCGCTGGCGGCGGTGAGAACGGTCACGAGGGTGCCGGCGACACGGACATCGACGTCACGCTCGCGAGCCCGGCATCGACGGCAACTGCCGCAACGACTGCAACTGTTACGACGCCGATCCCCCCGCCACCCACGCCGCCCGTCGTGCAGGAAAAACTGTCGCCCGACGACGTTTCGGATTTGCCGCCGCTCCCGCAAGAAATTCCGGCGCTGCCTACGCGTCCTCAATCGGCAACCGGTCACGACGAAACGACGAACGGCGGAAAGCATCCGGGCCCGACGCGCATCGGCATGCCCGGCGGGACTGGCAGCGGATCGGGCTTCGGCAGCGGGCTCGGCGGCGACACGATCGAAGGACAACGCTCGCTCTTACCGAAAGCTGCGACCTGCCAAGATCCGGTCGCCGGGTTTTGGGAAGCTTTGAAGTTCAATCCGATGCAGAGCACTTGGGTGCACTTCAAGCTCACCGTGCGCCGCGAAGGCACCGCCGTTCATGGAACGATCGTGTCGCGAATTTGGTCGGGCAGTCCGCGCGACAGCACGCCGCCGGGCTGCGATTTCGGCGGTTTCGACATCACGACGTCGATGAACGCTGGCGGCACGACCAACGGCTTGACGTTCACGTTCGGCGCTTCACATGCGACGATCGTCATGTCGCAATGCTCGTTCAAGGGTGAGTATTTTCCGGACAAATTTTCCGGCAGCATCGACGAGTCGCGACAAGAATTTCAATCACTCAACAACGACGGCGCTGCCGACATCAATGTGCCGTACGTCTTCAGACGCACGGGCTGCATCGACCCGTGAACGTCGACATATCAGCGCGGCGGCGGCGGTGACGGCGCGATCTGATTCAGGTTGAGACCACCCGGATATTGGTAGCTCGTGTAGTCGCCATAACCGACGACCTGTAGTCCGACCGGTGACGACGACGTCAACGTGTGCGCGCCGTCGGATTTCGGACCGCCATTCAGTGTGACGCGCCACACGCCGTAAGGGCCGCTGCCAATCGTCGAGAAGGTTGCCGTCACGGGCGCGCCGTCCAGAACGGGCGCCGCGTCCGAGGTGCCGACGATGTCCGCGTAGCTTTGATCGTAATCGGTGGGCGCCAAGAACAAATACTTCAAACGGTATTGCTCGACCGACGCGAGAACCGTTTCCGACGGATCGCCTTCGGAATTGCTTCCGATGATGCCGTATGCGCCCGCGCCTTCTTGGAACAGCGCGACGCCGAATTCTTTGTCGCCCGTCACTTCGACGTTCGAGCTCGTCACGGCACCGGTGAAGCCGACTTTGCCGATCGTGCACTCTTTCATTTCGCCCGAGTTGATCGCCGTCGGGCAACCGGAAGGCGTCGTTCCGTTCCACGTGAGCGTGGTGCCGTCTTCGTTTCCGTAGAAACGGACTACGCCGACGCCGATTCCGCCGCCCGGTTTGTCGGGCATGGACACGACGTAATGCTTGCCGAGCGTCTCCGCCGGAAGAACGATTTGCTCCGTGTGATCCGCGGCGCCCGTCGTGCTCGGGATGGTCACGGCGCTCGTGCCAGTGATGACCTCGATGGCGTTGTCCGCTTGCACGAGCGAGCCGCTGAAGTCGGCGGTGGCGCCGGTCGTTCCGATCACCTCTGCGACGTCACCCGCGTGCGCGAGCGTGAACTTCAGGATGCTGCCACCTGCAGTCGCCGCGATCGCGTTGTCCGTCGACGCGAGAACGCTGCCCGCCGGCGCAAGCTGCGTGGTGACGTGCGTGTTGTCCACCGTCGCGGTCACGGTGAAAAACGTGTTCGTTCCGGAGCCGGCGCTGCCGACGCCTTGATGACCGCTGACCCGATAATTGAGGGTCATCGCCGTGCTCGGCAAAAGCAGCGACGCGTCGTTCGAGAACGAGAAGCAACCAACCGTCGCGCCCGCGTTCGGGCCCGTGTTGCATTGACTGTTGCCCGGGCATGCAGCGCCCGCCCACGATTTTCCGGTGGGTCCTCCCGCGCCTTTGTATTCGAGCGCGTTGAATTGATAAACGACGACTGGCGTCGAGCTGACGAGGTGATAGCCGCCGCCCGCAGCGATGACCGAGTTGGTGATCGACGGCGGATCTCCGCAGTTGTCTGCGTCGCCGCCTTTGAGCGCCGGAACCCACGGCAAATAAATTTTCTCGAGCGCACCCGGCGCGACGGTTGCCGTCTGCGGCGACGCGAGCGCGCCACCGCTAACGGTGACGTTGGCTGCGGTAGCTCCGACGTTCGATACGACCACCGCGTAGTCGAACACCGACCACACGCCGTTCGCCGTGACCGTCGGCCAGTAGTCGCAACCGACGTACGATTTGCTCGTCTTGGCATCGGCACAATTGACGGGGTCGCCGACGATCGCGCCGCCGTCGCCTTTCGTTCCGCCGTCGCCGCCGCTCAAAATACCGCCTTCGCCGCCGAGGACGTCGCCGTCGTGGTCGCCGCCGTCACCGCCGCCGGGCTGCGTGAAGCCGCTGCCGTTGTTGCCCGATCCGCATGCCGCGATCGCGCCCATTACCCCGAAGACCACGGCACCCAAGAGAAGCTTTGCTCGCATGGGCGCGCATCCTAGCAGAGGAGAAG
>JBDTFL010000428.1:0-4670 GCA_039937955.1 Polyangiaceae bacterium
GGGCAAATCCAAAATCGAGAGCGACAAGCTCGCGCTCGCCCGCAACATCCTCGACAAAGCACGCGACGCAAAAGTGGAGGTGCTCTTGCCGACCGACGTCGTCGTCGCCGAGTCACTCGACGCCGCATCCGGCAAAGTCGTCGACGCGAACGCGGTGCCCGACGACATGATGGCGCTCGACATCGGACCGAAAACCGTCGAAGCATTTTCCAAGCGCTTTTCCGGCGCAAAAACAGTGTTTTGGAATGGCCCAATGGGCCTCTTCGAACGCAAAAGTTTTTCGAGCGGCACCTTCGGCGTCGCGAAAGCGCTCGCTGATTGCGGCGCATTCGTCGTGGTCGGTGGTGGTGACAGCGCAGCTGCCGTGAACGCGGCAGGTGACGACATCAAATCCAAAATGGGTCATATCTCCACCGGCGGCGGCGCTTCTCTCGAATTGATCGAGGGGAAGAAACTGCCGGGCATCGAGGTTTTGAGAATGGGAGAGTCCTTGTGACCGATCGCTTGCGTAAGCCGCTCATCGCGGGCAATTGGAAAATGTTCCACGGCGGGCTCTCGGGCCTCGAGCTCGCGGCGGCGTGTGCGCAAATCGCCAAGAAAACTCCGGACGTCGAGATCATCATCGCGCCGCCTTTTACGGTGCTGGCAGCAGCTGCGAGCGAGATCGAAGACACGGGACTCGAGATCGCTGGGCAAAATCTCGCGCCCGGAACGAGCGGCGCATTCACCGGCGAAATCTGCGGACAGATGTTGAAAGAGGCCGGCTGCAACTGGGTCATCGTCGGGCACAGCGAACGACGCGCGCTGTTCGGCGAAACCGACGACATCGTCCACAAGAAAGTCGACGCGGCGTTCGCGGCAGGGCTGAAGCCGATCGCATGCGTCGGCGAAACACTCGCCGAACGCGAAGCCGGAAAAACACTCGAGGTCGTCGAACGACAGGTCATGGCTTTCTTGGCGCGACTCGGCCACGCGCTGGAAGACGGCATTTTCTCGGCGATCGCGTACGAGCCCGTTTGGGCGATCGGCACCGGAAAGGTCGCTGGCCCACACGAAGCGGAAGAAGTTCATTCAGCGGTTCGCGCATGGCTCGCATCGATCTCACCCGCGCTCGCATCGCAAACGCGCATCCTCTACGGCGGCTCGGTGAAAGCCGACAACGCATCGTCACTCCTCGCCTGCCCCAACGTGGACGGGGCGCTCGTGGGCGGCGCGAGCTTGGATGCCGCCTCATTTGGTGCTATCGCCAGCGCTGCGGAAGCGCTCGCCAAACCTTCCACGCACGATCTGTCCTAGACGTCTGCGCGCAGCTCGGCTCTTCCTAGACGGAAAAAAACATGTCCATCCTCGAAACGTTTCTCCAAGTGGTGCACCTGTTCGTTTGCGGGATGCTGATTTTGGTCGTGCTGCTTCAACAGGGAAAAGGGGGCGGAATGGGCGCGGCGTTCGGCGGTGGCGCCGGTGCACAAGTGTTCGGCGGACGGGGCGCCGGAAATTTGCTGACGCGCGCTACCAGCGTTTGCGCAGCGGTCTTCATGCTCACGAGCGTCTCACTTGCCTACCTTTCGTCGTCGGGTGACCGCGCGCTCAAAGCACGCGCTGCGATCTCCGCCGAAAAAGCGATGGACAAAGGGAACGCGAAACCGCGCGAGCCCGAGAAGAAACCTGACGCGCCGAGCAATACCGGTGGCGCAGGCGGCACGGACATGTCGCCTGCCCCGACGTCGACTCCGAACAAGTAGTCTCGCCGCGTGGTGATTCCGGCTCGCTCGCGCAGCACGGACGCTGCGGCGATCGCGTTCGCAAAAATCGTCGTCGCGCTTGCGGCATTGCACTTCGGATTTTCGCATGTCTCCGACGACGACTACGCACGCACGGTAATTTCCGAGCGATTCGCGATCGCACCGAGCTTTGATCCAAGCGGCACGAGCTGGCTCCCGTTCCCGTTTTG
Source organism: Polyangiaceae bacterium (assembly GCA_039937955.1). Classification (GTDB taxonomy): domain Bacteria; phylum Myxococcota_A; class Polyangia; order Polyangiales; family Polyangiaceae; genus JAICXU01. Next base: position 1,952 of record JBDTFL010000428.1, read on the forward strand.
GATCACGGGAAGCTCGATGATGGCGTTTGGCCGCTCTCTCGAGACAGCGCGCAACGTCGCGATTTTGATGAGCGCACTTTCGTGCGGCGCTGTGTACTTGGCGCTTCGGGCTGCGCAGGTCGCGCGCGCTCCGGCGATCGCTGGAACCGTCATCGCGATGAGCCTTCCGTGGAGCGCATGGCTCGGCGCGACCAACGTGCCCGAAGGATTTACGCCGCAGCTCATGGTGATCGGGATGGTCACCGCCAATGCACCGACCCTCCGCGCGCGGTCGCTCGGAGGTCTCGCGTTGTTGGCCGCTTCGCTTTCGCGTTACGAGGCATGGCCCATCTGCGCGTTGTTTTTTCTGTCGGGCCTGAGCACGCCGATTGCGTCGAAGCGATTTGCCGCGCACGCCATGCCCATCCTCGGACCACTCGCGTGGATGACGTGGAATCTCCACACGCATGGAAGCGCAACGCACTTTCTGACGCGCGTCGCCGCGTATCGCGATGCGATCGGCGCGAGCGAAAAAGATTTTTGGGGGGCGCTTCTCATCTACCCGAGAGCCCTACTCGCGATCGGAATGGAGCCTATTTTTCTCGGGTCTTTCGGTTTAGTTGTAGTTTGCATGCGTCGAGATTTGCGCCAAAGATGGGCGCCCCCACTCTTCGCTTGCATGACGTTGTTCGCATTTTTAATTTACGGAGAGTCACGCGGCGGAGCACCGACGCATCATCCCGAGCGTGCGGTGCTTGCTGCCGCCTGGGTGCTCATCGCGCTCGGTGTCGACGCCTTCTTTTTGGTCGGTGCAAAAGCAACACGTGCGCTGACGGTCGGAAGCATCGCAGCGATCGTTGTTTGGCTCGCGACACTGCCGCCGCGCTATTCGAACGCTCCAGGAACGTCGGCCGACGAGGATCGGTCACCGCAGATCGCGCGCGGGCTCGATTTGCGCACGCGTGACGTGAAACATTTTTCGGTGCTGCCTTGCGCGTACGAGCACTTCGCGTTGATCGCTGCGTTCGGTGCCCCGGAACGCGTTGTTATCGCGTCAGTGTCACCAAGAGACGCGGCAACGCATCGGCCCACCGCGGTGTGTCCGACCATCCAAGAAAATTAGTTTTTCGCTGAGTCGATTTTTTTCATGTGCCCTTTTTCGAGCGCGACGACGGCGTCGGCGGCGGCGACCAGCTCCGGCGTGTGCGCGGCGACGATGACCATTTTTTTCGAAGCGAGCTCGCGCAGGAGCGCGGCGATCATCGTGACACCTGCAGCATCGAGATTCGCGTCGGGCTCGTCGAGAAGATAGACGTCACGATCACGCGAGAAAAAGCGGGCTAACGCGAGACGCTGACGTTCGCCGACCGACAGCACCCCGACGCGCGCTGCGAACGGATCGCGCGGCGATTTTTCTGCGAGCACATTCCAAACGCCAACGCGCTCGAGCCAATTGCGCGCGTTCGCTTCGTTGAGATCATCACCGACCAGCGAGAGCACCTCACGCGCAGTCAATCGCTCGCCGACGTACGGACGTTGCGGCAAGTAGGCGAGACGCGTGCGCCAGGCGGCGTCGCAAGCCAATTTTTCACCATTCAAAAAGAGATCGCCCTTCGCGAGCGCGCTGACGCCGAGCAAACTTTTGAGGAGCGTCGACTTTCCCGATCCGTTTTCGCCCATGACCGCGAGGACTCCGCCGCGCTTCCAAACGACATCGATGTCGGTGAGCGCATTCGTCCTTGCGCCGTCGTAGCCAACGGAAACGGCGCGCCACTCGATGGTTTCCGAAATCGCGGTCGCGCTCGATCTCGTGTGATCCTTCGAAACGAAAGATGCGTCGAGCCAGGCGGAAATGGGAGCGGCGCGCGCGCTTGCTTTTCGCGCTTCGTGAAGACCGCGCACCAAACCTGCAAACGGCGGAAGCGCAGCACCGAAGACGGCGGCGTCCGAGATCACCGACAGCGTGACGCCTTCAGTGGAGGCGCGCGCCAAAACGAAAATGCCGACAACGACTGCGCCGCCCAAAAGAAGCGGTGCGCGACCAACTGCACCGAGAACGCGCTCCGAGCGGACGCTCGCGGCTTGCCAGAGGGCAACATCACTCGCGAAGGACTCGCGAAATCGTGCGCGCGAGCCGTTACCGACGATTTCGAGTCGGGCTTGAAGCGCTGCGATCACGCGCTCGATGACGGGGCGATACGCGATCCATTCCTGCGACGTTTCCGCAAGCGTGCGCGAACGCGAAAGTGCGACGACCGCGGCAGTCACTGAAAGCGCAACGGCACCGATCGCGAGGGCACGCGGCGGCTGGGTCGCGAGGAAAAAAATGGCAACGACAATCGATGCAATGGAGTCGGCCAGAATGGCAGGTTTGTGATCGACGGTGATGCGTGCGATGGCGTCGAGCCCTTCGAGAGCTGCGGCTTCCGGATCGTCGTCTTCCAGAATGGCCGCGCGCAGCAAGTCGCGCTCGAGAAGTGCTTCGACGAGCCTCGTGTGCAAATCGCCGACGACGCGGCCCCATACGCCGCTTCGAGCTACCCCGCGCGCCGCGAAGAACGAGGCGAAAACAGCGCTCGCCGCACATGCTGCAACAAGCCCGTGTTTGACGAAAATAAAAGCCGCGGCAACGAGCGCAATGCGTTCGACAAAGAGAAGCGCGGCGAAGACTAGAAGCCTTCGCCGCGTCTGCGGATCAAAACTGCGAAACGAGATCAGCCGCCGTCGCCTGCGTCGGTCG
>JBDTFL010000429.1:0-4981 GCA_039937955.1 Polyangiaceae bacterium
CAGAGATCGAAAAGCCGAGCTACGCGCAGGCGTCTAGACGAACCACAAAAAAGCAGATGCCAGACCTCCGATGCTCCGGAAGACCTGGCATTCGCAGAAACTGATCTAGAAAAAGCTTCTAGAAAAAATCAGTTTGCCGGCGGCGTTGCGGCTTTACCCGAGCATGAACCTTTGCTCGAGCAAGATGCCTTCGTGCCGTCCGTCGATGCCGGAGCGGCCGAGCCGGCCGGTGCTGCGCCGTTCGCGCTGCAGGATGCTTTCGCGCCTGCTGCTGCCGGGTCGGTCGCTGCCGGGGGAGTGCTTCCGCCACAGCCTGCGAGCACGCCCAACATGATTCCCGATGCTGCCGAAACGGCGAGAACTTTACCCATCTTCATTTTGGAATTCCTCCTGGTGAACTGAACAAGCTGATTGAATGTGGCTCAACACGCCGCAATTTTAAGGGCGTGCTGACATCGCCCGTAGAACAACCAAACTCGTGCGCCGCGCGAGCGGCAAAGCGGTTTGGCGGTTTGTCACCGCCATGAAAATTCATCGCGGTGACTTGTCTACGCGTCAAGGCTACAAAGGTATCGTCGAAACAGGCTAGTTTTTTCTCCATGCCCAATTCCGAGCCACCTTCTAGTTCTGGGCCGAGTTCCCCCAGCTCTGCGAGCTCGTCCCAGCCCGCAGGGTCGGGCGGCGGCGACATCGTGTCTGCGCTCGCGGCTTTGGGCTTCAGTCTGAACGAGTCACGCGCATACGGCGCCCTGCTGCAAGAGAGCCCGGCAACTGGTTACGAGGTCGGCGTGCGCGCGCAAATTCCGCGCTCCGCCGTTTACGGCGTTTTGCGAAGGCTCGTCGCAGCGGGAGCCGCGCGATCGATCGCCGGAACTCCAGAACGATTTGCGCCCGCGCCCGCCGAAGAATTGATTCTCCTTCTTCGAAAACGATTCGATGCATCCACGTCGTCACTCGAAGAAGCGATCCGGCGCATCGACACAACGCCGCGTCCGCCCGACGCGTTTACGGTCACCGGCTACGAACGAATCATGGAAGAAGCCGAGCGCGTAGTGCGCGGCGCCGAAGAACGATTGGTCGTGAGCGGTTGGCCACGCGAGCTCGCAATGCTCTCGATCGAGCTGAAAAAGGCTGTGAAACGCAAAGTGATGCTCGTCGTGTTTTCGCATGCGTCGCTCGACGACGTGCCCGGCGAGGTGTTTTCGTACGGGCTCGACGAATCATCGCTCGAAGAATTTTGGAAGCATCGTCTCATCGTGGTCGCCGACGACGCACGCACGCTCATCGGTGCCACCGAACGCAGCCCGACCGACAATGCCGTGATCAGCGAAACGCACGCCATCGCCGAGGTCGCAGCCAGCCAAGTAGCGCTCGACATCACGCTGCTCGCGCAACGAAAGAAACAAGACGTGAGGTCGACAATGGCAAACATGTTGGGCTCGCGTGTAGGTCGTTTGGATTCGCTGCTCTCTCAAAAATCAGCACGTGGGCGCGGCGCATGACGCAACGGTCGTCATTCGCGCCGCCGCATACCGCTCCGCCTCGCTCTGGCTCGCCGAGCGAACGCGACGCGTACACGGATTTGCTCCGCGACACGCGCGGGCTCAAACGCGAGCACGCGCAGCAACGCGAAGCTTGGTTTTCGCAGCTCCCGTTCGATCACAAAGAAGAGCTTTTGTTCGAGCTCGAGATTTTGTTGAAAGGGCTCGCGTGCTTCGCGAATCCGCGCAATCACCCTGGCCCGCCGCGTCGCACTCCGGTCGTCGCTCAAGATTTTCGCGAGCCGCTCGCGCTCTCGCGTGAAGCGATCGGTCGCATTGCAATGCTTTCGCGTTCGCTTTTGGTCGATCGCGAAAAAGCGTTCGTCTTCCAGCGCTATCTCGAGACGGTTTTGCCAGACGACCGCGCGCGCCAAAGGCTCGTCACCGAAAACCTTTCGCAAGGCTCGCCCGCCGAATCTCTTTTCGTCATGCGTCACGCGATGACGAATTTGCTCGAGGTCGCGAGTGGCATCGCGCGTTTGCCGCGTGTTCCGTTTCGGCTTTTTTATGCGCTGATGGGCGTCGCACAACGCGAGGTCGTGCAGTCCGCGTACTTCAATCCGCTGTCGGCACTGGAGTTTCGTCCGGAGTTCGATCGCATCACGAACGTGCGCATTTTAGAGCTCACGCGAGCCATTCCGGGCGAGGACGCACGTCGCATCGTCGCGCTCACATTTCTGTCGCTGTTCCGCATGCTGCGCTATCTCGCGCTGCTCGAGGCCACGACGCGAGATGGCGGCGGTGACGCACGCAACGAAGCGCGCCGCACGATGGGCGTCGCGTATTTCGTGCTCAGCGTGCTGCGATCGGATGCACGCGCGCTCACCGAATATTTGAGACATCGCGCGGGGCCGCTGCTCGCAGAGGGGTACGAGCGCGATTTGTTTTCGGTGCCTGCCGCGCAAATCGGGGAGCGCTACGAGCATCTTCTGGAGCGCGGTCATCGGCTGCTCGACATCAAAGCGACACTCGAAGGATTGAGCGCGAATTTGCGCCTCGAATTGCGGCGCGCGTTCGAGCACGATTTCTTGCCGCCAGAATCGAGCGCCACATACGAAACGACGCGCGCCTCGATCATCGTGGGCATCGCGAATTTGCGACCTGCGCTGCAGAACGCGATTCTGTTTCTCGCGCGCTCGCTCGGCGCCGCTCCACTCGAAGAGCAGACGGTGTTCGACGACGCCGAGGCACGCCGCCGACTTTCGGAACGACTTCGCCGCGACGTCTGGATGTTCGCGCAGATCGTTCGCGCGTTCGCCCAGAAGGCTCGCGCGGTTCATGCCGACGAAATCAAATGGAGCGGCGTTTCACCGCTTCAATTCGTGCACGAGTTTCTCTCGTACTTCCGCGCGATGGGCTATCCGCTTCTGCGCGCCGCCGACTACCCACGCGTGAATTCGTTCGTGAGCGCGATGACGTCTCTCGAGGAGACCGACCTCCTCGAGCCATCGCGACTCGCGAAAGCCATCGGCGAAGCTGAGCAGTTCCAAGAATTTTTGAGCGCGCTCTTCGACTCGATCGGCAAACGCGACGAGCTCACAGGCGTCCCGTTCGATCGACGCGCTGCGGCAGAAGCACTCAAGCTCTACCTTGGCCGATGACTTTACCGGTCCAACCGCCGATCCGGTCCAGGCCTCTCAAGTAGAGGAGGGGCAGCTGCGGCCAAAGCCGAGATCCTGAGCATGCTAACGATCTCAGTTCCGATAGATCCATGGTCGTGGAGCTGCAACATATCGAAATCATGTAACAAAAACACGAAAGGCGCGTTCCAATTCGGAACACGCCTCCCATGCGCGGAGCCACCCCGGGGGGCGTGGCTCAGCTGCTACGCTACTTCTAACAGGGTACTACTCTTCCCCGTCGTCGAGCCCTTGGCTAGACGTCGGAGCTCCACCCAGCATTGACGGCACCCCGGCTGGCGGCGAGGCTTTAGGTCCAGAAGCCTTCCCCCGGCCGCCTGTCGAACGCTTCGCAGCTGCTTTTTTGGCAGGCTTCGGAGCACTCTTCTTGCCGCTGGACCGTTTTTGGCCAGCTTTTGCGCTGGCTTTTTTAGCAGAGCGTTTGGCCTTCTTCTTCTTGGCCGTCTTGCCTGCTGCCTTCTTCGTGGTCTTCGTCTTCTTCGCACCCTTCTTCGCAGTCTTCTTAGCAGCCATAACTTATGCCCTCCTTGGAAGGTGATGAATCAGAACAACTACATGACGTATATGGTCACCTACGTCACTAGTCAAACAAATAATTTGCAGACCCCCAAAAAAGCATTGCAAACGGCAGAATCGACGATCGCTCGGCATTTCGCCTATGCGGTCAATTCCACGTGAAAAACCCGGCTTTTTTTGACGAAATCGACCTTCCGCGAGAGCGCGATTTCACGCTGCGACGCTTGACGGCGATCGGACGAAAAAAGTACCGTCCATGCGCTCGCAAACAAATTTTCTGACTTTGAATTTTGATTTTTTTGTCCAAGGAGGATCTTGCTCGTGATGACACACACTCGGTTTTCGAAGTGGAGCCTCTTCGGGCTCGCATTCGCAGTCCTCTTCACGCTCATCGGCTGCGGCCATAGCGACGAGGAGATGGATGCGAAGCAACGTGAGATTGATCGCCTCAACGCCGACCTCAAAGCGGCGCGCTCAAGCATCGCCGACGACGAAGCGAAATATGCTCAGTCGCAAGCGGACATCAAAGGGTTGAGAGACGCAGCAGGCCTCGACGCGCAGAAATCTGCGCAGCTTCAGCAGGCCTTGGCGGAATACAAGCAGCGTGCTGATCAGCTCGCCGCCATCGAGCAGCGCTTCCGAGATTTGAAAGCGCGCCTCGACAAGCTCACACAGGTCGGTCTGAAGGTCGTCGTGCGCAATAACCGCATGGTGATTCAGCTCCCAGGCGACGTGCTCTTCGATTCGGGCAAAGACGAATTGAAACAGGGCGGCAAAGACGTGCTTTTGCAGGTTGCCGACGTCGTTCGCCAAGACTCGGATCTCTCGCGACGTAACTTCGAGGTTGCCGGTCACACGGACAATCAGAAGTATCCGGCGGGTGGTGCGTTCCACGACAACTGGGGCCTCTCGCTCGCGCGCTCACGCCAAGTTCTTCTGTTCCTCATCGGCCCACGCGGCGACGCGGATCCGAAGACGAAGAAAGCTCCGGCGAAGGGCGGCGGCGGTCTCGATCAGAAACATTGGTCGGCTTCGGGCTTCGGTGACACGGACCCGATCGCGGGCACCATGGAGCAGCAGACGAAAGACGACCAGGGCAAGAATCGCCGCGTCGAGCTCGTGCTGCAGCCAAACGTCGAAGAGATGATCAACCTCAGCAACATTCACTGAGTCGTACCGTCTCGGGATTAAGGGCTGGTCCTTTGGGGCCGGCCCTTTTCTTTTTGTTCGTGAAAATTATTTTTTAGTGGGAGATGGGGAATGCGCATCGGAGCCATCGACATC
>JBDTFL010000430.1:0-3951 GCA_039937955.1 Polyangiaceae bacterium
AGCCCGACCCAACGCGGATCGTCGAACGCCTCTTTCGGTGCTTGGAGCAGCGTGTTTGCGTAGACGAGACTTCCGCCGCCAACGCCGGCGCCGTGCAAAAAGAAGACGTCCTTCATTACCGTCATCTGCAAAATGCCTTGGAGGCCGAGGGCCGGCTTCCAAATGAACTTGCGCAAATCCCAGCTCGATTTCGCGAAATCTTCGGCGTTCCAGCGCTTGCCCTGCTCGAGCACCGCGACCGAATATCCTTTTTCGGCGAGCCTGAGCGCCGACACGCTGCCGCCGAAACCGGAGCCGATGACTACGTAGTCGAAATCGAAGTCGTTCATGAAAGGTCTTTATTTGTCGTGTGGACGCAGATTGCGAATGAAGACCGTGAGCTGCGACGCCGTAGCGCGAAAGAGCCTCTCGAGCGCGGAGTCGTGATCGGTCGATATTTTTACGTCGTAAATCAAGCTGTCACCGGTGTCCTCGACGAGCTCCGCGCCGACGTCGTCCAAGAGCTTTCGCATAGGCCCATTGTTCGCCAAAACCTCGGCGCGGAATTTTTCGATGCCGCGATGAATGGCTTGGCGCGAGAGCTCGCGCAAAAGCTCGCGACCCAATCCTTTTTTTTGAGCGTCGTCGACGACCGTGACCGCGGTCTCGGCAACCGTCGGCTCTTTGGGGAGACGAATGAAGCGCGCCACGCCGACGCCGCGCTCGTCTTTCAAGTCGAGCGAGTCGAGCACCGCGACGATCGCGAAGTGATTTTTGCCGTCGACGTTGGTGAGATATTCCACCATGTCGTCGGTGAGCTCCGAGACGCCCGAAAAAAAGCGCCGGTGCCGCGACTGCGCGGAGAGCCTAGAAAATGCCTCGCGCAAACCCGGACCATCCTCGGGACGAATCGGTCGAAACGTGACGCGCGTTCCGTCGTCGAGGGTGACTTCCTTCGGCCGCATGAAAACGCCGTTACTGTCTCTCGAAGCGCGCCGTCACGTCGCCGGCATGCTCGGCGTCCGCGAATCGATCCGTTGCCGCGACCAGCTCGTGGAGATTTCCGGGCTCGTATGCGGAATGTCCAGCGTCAGCGACGACGCGCAGGTCGGCCTCGGGCCACGCTTTGTGGAGCGCCCATGCGCTCTCCATCGGGCACACGACGTCGTAACGACCTTGCACGATCACCGCAGGAATATGCCGCAATCGTGAGACTCCGTCGAGGAGCTCCGAGCCCGGTTGCCCGGCGTCGGGTCCAAAAAAACCGCGATGCTTGAAGTAGTGGCATTCGATGCGCGCGAACGCGAGCGCGAAGTCGTCGCCGCTCGAACGCTGAATCAGATCTTCGTTCGCGAACAGGCAGCTGGTGCGCCCCTCCCAAATGCTCCACGCGCGCGCCGCCTCGAGACGCACGTCCTCGTCGTTGCTGGTCAAACGCGTGTAATATGCATTCAATAAATCTTTGTGCTCGTGCTCGGGGATCGGCGCGAGATAATCCTCCCAAGCGTCAGCGAATAGCGCATGCGCGCCGGCCTGGTAAAACCAGTCGATTTCGCTCTGACGCAAAAGAAAAATTCCGCGCAGCACGAGCTCGGTCACGCGCTCTGAGTGACGCTCCGCATACGCAAGCGCCAATGTGGAGCCCCACGAGCCGCCGAACACCTGCCACTTTTCGATCTTGAGATGCTCACGCAGCGCCTCGATGTCGGAGACCAAGTGCCAGGTCGTGTTCTCCTCTAATGAGGCGTGCGGCGTGCTCTTTCCGCAGCCGCGCTGATCGAAGAGGATGATGCGGTAACGCGCCGGATCGAAGAACCGCCGCTGCTTGGGCTCGCATCCGCCACCCGGCCCGCCGTGCAAGAAAACGACGGCCTTGCCGTTCGGATTTCCCGATTGCTCCCAATAGAGATCGTGGACATCCGAGACCTTCAGGCGGCCGGTCTCATACGGCTCGATTTGCGGATAGAGCGTGCGGCGGCTAGAGAGTGTGGCCGCATCAAAAGGAGCGGTTGCGAGGGGCATCGAACCTTGCAAGGCTACCAGAAGCCCTCACGATTCCCCCACCGCAAAACGGAGCCGCGCCATGTCCAACACCAAGTTCGAAACCTTCGAAGACTTCTGGCCGTTCTACGTGGGCGAGCACAAATTGCCGTTGAATCGCGCGCTCCATTACGCGGGAACGACCATGGCGGTGGGCACTGTTACCGCTGCGGTCGTGAACTTGAATCCGCTCTGGCTCCTCGCGACTCCGGTCGTCGGTTACGGGCCGGCGTGGTTTGGGCACTTCATTCTGGAAGGCAATCGCCCGGCGACCTTCAAGCATCCGTTCTATTCGATCCGCGGCGATTTCCGGATGCTGAAGTACGCGTTGCAGGGAAAAATGGCTGCAGAAGTGGATCGCCTTTATGGCGACCTCGCATCGAACGGCGCGAGCGAAACGTCCGGCGAAACTGCGAAGCCCACTACCCAGTCGCACACTGAAAACGGCGTAAAAAATGGCGCTGCGCACGAAAACGGAGCCGTGCTAGGAAACCCGGCGTGACCAGCACCAAAGACCAAGTCCAGGTTTCGTACGACGTTTCGAACGAGTTTTTCCGCCTCTGGCTCGACGAGCGCATGCACTACACGTGCGCCGTTTACGAGAACGAAAACGACTCGCTCGAGAAGGCCCAAGAGAACAAATCGCGCATTCTGTACGACTACGCGGAGGTCGGCCCCGACAAAACCGTGCTCGACATCGGCTGCGGCTGGGGCGCGAACATCGAGTACGTCGCTCGTCGCGGCGCAAAAGAGACGCACGGCATCACGCTCTCATCGGCGCAGCACGACGAAATCATGGCGCGCAATCTCAAGGGCGTAAAAACCTGGTGCGTCGATTACCGCGATTTCAAAGCTCCGTTTCTCTACGACAGCCTCATCTCGATCGAAATGATCGATCACCTCTGCTCGCCGGCCCAAGCCGCGAAAGGCATGGCGGTCGACATCTACCGCAGCTACTTCAACAAGCTCGCCGAGTGGGTGAAGCCCGGAGGCACGTTCGGCTTCCAGGCGATCTTGCGCAATCGTGTTCCGCGCAAACGCGAGGACATCGCCGACTTGAAGTTCACCGCCGACGTGATTTTTCCGGGCGGTCTCAATCCGCGTCTCGAAGATTTGATCCTTGCGGTGAATCCGTCATGGGAAATTCTCGAGCTCCACACGCGCCGTGCGGATTACGGAAGAACCACCGGCGAGTGGCTGCGTCGCATGCGCGCTCACGAGAAGAAAATTCGTGAGACGTGGGGCGACCAAGTTTACCAAGAGTACGATCGCTATCTCTCCACCTGCGTGAAGGGCTTCGCCAATCATTGGGCGAGCGACGTGCAGATGAAGCTGAAGAAGATCGAAGTCTGATCGCCAATTAGACTTTAAAACAAGCTGCTGTGAAAATTCTCAGAACGCCCGACGATCGCTTTCGCAATCTTCCGGGCTACGAATTTGCGCCTCATTACTTCGATCTAAAAACAGCCGAGCTACGCTCAGGCGTTCAGGACGAAGGTCTGCGACTTCACTACGTCGATGAAGGGCCGTCCGCGGGTACGCCGATCTTGATGTTGCACGGCGAACCGTCGTGGAGTTTTTTGTATCGGAAAATGATTCCGGTTTTCGTGAAGGCCGGCTTTCGTGCGGTCGCTCCCGATCTCGTCGGCTTCGGAAAATCCGACAAGCCTTCCGAGCCTGACGACTACTCGTACGCCAAGCACGTCGCGTGGATCACGCAGTGGCTCGAGGCGATCAATCTGCGCCACGCGACCTTGGTCTGCCAAGACTGGGGTTCGCTGATCGGTTTACGCGTCGCGATGGAGAATCAGGATCGATTCGATCGCATCGTGGTGGCGAACGGATTTCTTCCGACTGCACGCCAATCGGTTCCATTTGCATTTCACGCATGGCGCGCATTTGCCGCATATTCCCCGCTATTTCCGATCGGCC
>JBDTFL010000431.1:0-4496 GCA_039937955.1 Polyangiaceae bacterium
GCGCATCGGGAGATTGGCCACTCGCAGAGCGACTCGTTTTGATCGAGCGCGAGCTTCAGGAGGTCGTGGCTCGGTTTTCCGTGCATTGTGCAAGTATCGAAGCGATGTTCTTCCACAAAGATGCGCAAGCGGCAGCAAAGCTCGGTCATGCGCGCGGCGTGGCGATGCTGGTTTGCGCGCGCGCCGGTCTGCCGATTTTCGAATACCCGCCGGCCCGTGTGAAACGCGTCGTTGCCGGAACGGGGCGCGCGGAAAAATCGCAAGTGGCGTCGATGGTGCGTGCGTTGCTAAAGCTTCTCGATCTTCCGCCGGCCGACGCCGCAGATGCTTTGGCGATTTCGATCACCCACCTGCAGCGTGCTCCGCTCGACGCGCGCGTTGTTGTTCGTGCCCCCTTGCGCGAGCCTGTGAATCCAGTAAGGACGAAACGCGTCAAACTGGCGTAGGAGAAATAGTCATGCGTTTGCCCAGGTTTTTGGCTCCGTTTGCATTGATGGCGTTGGTTTCGGCGGCGTCGGTGACGTCCGCGCCGAACGCGAGCGCGCAAGCTGCGCAAGGTGCACCGCTCCCGTCGGTGAACAACGCGGTGCAGGCCGTCCAAGATTTCTACAACAAGAGCCAGACCTTCAAGAGCCAGTTCGCGCAGCAGTACACCGTCAAGGCTTACAACCAGGTGAAGGGCTCGACCGGCACCGTCGAGATCGCGAAGCCCGGAAAAATGAATTGGATTTACGACAACCCGCAAGGCAATCGCGTCGTCTCGGACGGCAACACGCTGTGGGCTTACGACGCGACCAACAAGCAGGTCGCGGTGCAAAACGTGAAGCAGTCCGCATTGCCGTCAGCGCTTTCGTTTTTGACGGGCCAAGGGAATCTGCAGAAGGATTTCGATTTTCAAATTATGGACGGCGCCACGATGAATTTTCCGGGCGGCTACGTGCTCGTCGGCTCGCCGAAGATCCCGAACCCGACCATGGTCAAAATGCTTTTGTACGTGGACTCGGCCACGTCGCAGGTTCGTCGCGGCATGGTGATCGACGGTCAGGGAAATCGAAATCGCTTCGACTTCTTGAATCCGCAAGTGAATGTGCCCGTTCCGCCTTCGGATTTCACCTTCACCGCGCCGCCGGGAACAACGACGGTGAACGCGCCCACGCAAGCCGCTGCCGCGCCGCAAGGTGGAGGCGGAACCTCTCAGCCCGGACAGGGCGCGCAGCCTTAAGGTTGGGAGAACGGACGCAAACGGCGTAAAACCGTGACGTGAGTCAGCTGCCGGATTTTGCGATACCGACGATGAACGATCCCGAGCTGACGCAATGTCCGCATTGCAACGCAAAGGCGCGCATCTTGGCGGACGAGCGTTTTCGTTGGGTGTGTGGCGCATGCGGCTCTCCGCGTGTTCCTTCGCCAGATCCGAAAGCGCATTCCGAGGCTGAAAAACAGCATCTTCAGCAAGCTGCCAAGCTCGTCACGCAAGCGCGTTTGGCGCGCGTCGGCGGAAGCCTCACGGGGCTCGGTGCAACGGCAATCGCATTTTTGGTCCTCCTCGCTTTGTTCGTGGTGCATGCAAATCCGATTTTTTCGATCCTGATGATCGGCCTCTCGGTTTTCTTGTCGGTCCTCACGTTCAGCTTTGGTCGGTCGGCACGCGCGAAAATCGATGAAGCAAAAACCGAAGTGACGTACGCGTGGCAGCTCGTCGCCGAAGCGCTCCTCCACCTTCACGGACGCGCGCTGACTGCCGCTGAATTGGGGACGATGATGCGCACGACCGAGGCCGACGCCGAACGCGTGCTCACCCTCCTTTCGGTCGACGACAAAGTACGGTCGGTCGTCAGCGAGGACGCGCAGCTTCGGTATTTGGTGCCCGCTCAAATGCGCGTGGAGAATCCGGTCGCGCACGCACCGACGACGATGGCGCCTTCGATCCGCGCAGAGCTCGTCACGGCGCAGACCACGATGGCACCTTCGATTCGCCAAGAGCTGGGAACAGCGCAAACGACGCTCGCGCCTTCGCTCAGTGAAGACGAGCTCGATCTCGTGCAGCGAATCGACGCCGCTCAGAAAACGGAGCGCAAGTGACCGACCCGCGCGGTCGCAGATCACTCACGCACGTTGGCGGCAAGGTCGAACGAACGGGAGACTCCGAGGTTTCGGAGATGCTCGAGCACGCGCTCGACGTCAGCGGATCAATCGAGGACGAAGACTCGGCGCGCGCGCACGTGCACGGATTTCATTCGTATCCGGCGCGTATGCATCCGGTGACGGCGTCGCGTTTGGTGCATGCGTTTTCGCCGGAGCGTGGCGCGGTGCTCGATCCGTTTTGTGGATCGGGAACGGTGCTCGTCGAAACGCTGCTCGCAGGTCGCGACGCGTTCGGGTCCGACATCAATCCGCTGGCCGTCGAGCTCGCCATCACCAAAACCTCGCGGCTCACCAAAGAAGACGCCGAGCTGCTCGAAAAAAATGGCTGGGAGGCTGCCGAGAATGCGGACACACGTCGCAAGGCGCGCGCGGGTGCCACGCGCAAGCTTCCGCCCGAGGACGTCGCGCTGTTCGAGCCGCACGTGCTGCTCGAGCTCGACAGCATTCGCTCCAAGCTCGAAAAAATAAAAAGCTCGCGCATTCGGATGCCGCTTTTTATGGCGCTCTCCGCAATTTTGGTGAAGGTCAGTCGCAAAGAGAGCGACACCTCGGAAAAACAAGGGCAACGGCGCATCGCTGCCGGATACACGGCCAAGCTTTTCGGAAAAAAAGTCGAGGAGCTTTGTCTGCGCCGCTTGGAGTTCACCGAGATGCTGGGTGAGGCGAAACCGAAATCGATCGTGCAGATCGACGACGCGACCAAGCTCGAAAAAGTAAAATCTCACTCGGTAGACGCGGTGATTTCTTCGCCGCCGTATGCCGGCACGTACGACTACATCGCGCATCACGCCACGCGTTTGCGGTGGCTCAATCTCGCGGCAAAAAAATTCGAGGCGCTCGAGCTCGGATCACGTCGGTCGTATTCCACACTCGACGGTCCGACCGCGCACGCGCGTGCGGTCGACGAGACGCGGCGGTTTCTCCTCGCGATCGCGCAGCCCTTGAAGCCCGGTGGAAACGTCGTCCTGGTGGTCGGTGATTCTGCGGTTCGACGATTCGCATTGCGCGCCGATGCGATCGTCACGGAAGCCACCGTGAAGACGCCGTTCTCGGTCATCGCGCGCGCCACGCAAACGCGAAAACATTTTCATGCGCAGACCGCCTCTGCATTTTCGGAAGCACCGCGCGCCGAGCACGCGATCGCCTTGAAATTGGCCGATTCATGACTTGATGTTTGGCGGCCGCGCGTACTAGAGGACTGTCCGCGAAATGCCGAAGGTCATTTTCGAATCCAAAACAGCGCCGCCGCAGATCGTGGAGGCGCCCGAAGGCGGAAGCCTCGCCGACCTCTGTGATGCGGTGAATGCGCCCATCCCCTTCTCGTGTCGCAGCGCCAATTGCGGAACGTGCCGCATCGAGGTGCTCGAGGGCGCGGAGCTGCTCTTGCCCCCGCAAGACGACGAGCTCGACGTCCTCGATATTTTCATGGTCGCCCCGCCGCGTTTCCGTCTCGCGTGTCAGTCACAAATGAAAGCGGGCCTCTCGACATTGCGCGTGAAGGCCATCGACGAAGAGGAATGAGGATCGACGGCGAGCCGCGCAGCCGTCGGGGAGTGAACCGATCTTCGCACCGCGAACGGGAATTCGCGCCAGATTTTCATGCTCGTAACGTTGACGTCGCACAAACCGCAGGTAGGTTCCGTCCTGGGCGCGTGGTCAGAAACCTGCACGCGGGAACGGGACGATGACAGCCGAGCTGACGGCGACGACCGAGCGAGAACGAGCACGCGGGCTTCTGCGTCGGCGCGCCGCATTTCGTGAGGCTGCATGGGGCACCCGCTTCGTTCGTAGTCTCGCCAGCCACGACTGGGTCATCATCACGTATTTCATCATTTCGCTCTTGGCGGTCGGCTTCGGTTTGGGGCCAGGTCGCGCGCACTCGTTCAAGGTCGTTTCGATCGACTTGACGCTCTTCATCGCGGGGCTGGCGCTGACGCGCGGAGAGGTCATCCCGACGAGCACGACGGCGATGAAAACACTGAACGGCCTCGTCTATCGATTGACCTGTTTTTCGGCGATTTTCCTTTCGTATTTTCAGCTGCGCTTCATCTTGCCGTCGGTGAGTGAGCGCGCGGTGGATGCGCAGCTTTATCATTTCGATCTCAAAGTCTTCGGCTTCGAGCCGAGCATGGCGTGGGATCACTTCGTGAACCCGCAAACCACCGAATGGTTCGCGTTTTTCTATTTTGGATATTTCTTCATCCTCGCGATCCACGTTTTTCCGATCATGCTCGGCGTGACCAACGAGAAAAACATTTCGGATTTCGCGCTCGGCATTTTCATCGTCTTCACATCAGCGCACACCATCTATATGGCGGTGCCGGGTTACGGCCCGTACCACTATCTCGCGA
>JBDTFL010000432.1:0-7278 GCA_039937955.1 Polyangiaceae bacterium
GCACGCGTGATCGTAGCCCGCGTGAACTTCGGTTACGCCGGTCAAACCATTCACCTGCGCGGCATTTGGATCGCTCGCGCCTTTGCCTCCCCGCCCGAGCTGACCTTGATCATTCTGTCCCCAACAAAGCACGGAGCCTTGTTGCAACACGCACGTGTAATTGTTGCCGGCCGACGCGCCGTCCAACGTCCCCTTCAAGCCGCCGGTCGAAGGGTTCATGCCCCAGCTCGCGTACACGGGTTGTCCGGACGGTCCCAATCCGTAAGCGAAGACGTGATACGCGCCGGATGCCAAAATCGTCGGTCCGAACGTGACCTGCGTTGTGTCGACCGGAACGCTACTGTCGTTTTGTTTTCCGTCACCGAGCTGGCCGCTCGAATCCAGACCCCAGCACTGCACACCGTTGGGAAATGCGGCGCATGCCGAATCGAATCCGCTCGCGGTGTAGGTCGCGTCGGTAATTCCTTTGACGTCGACCGGCGCGCTGCTGTCGTCGTTCGTGCCGCCGCCGAGCTGTCCGTTTCCGTCCGATCCCCAGCATTTAACGCCGCCGGCCGTGAGCTGCGCACACATGAATTTGCAGCCTGCGGAGATCGAAGCGACGCCCGTCAACCCTGGCACGTCGACGGGAGTGTTGTTCGGTGAGCCGCCACTGTTTCCAACTTCGCCGTTTCCGTTGTTGCCCCAGCATTTGACGGTGTTGGTGCTCATCAGCACGCACGTGTAGTTTTCACCGGTGCCGACTGAGATGACGCCGGACGTGAGCCCCTTCACTTGCACGGGCACCTGACTGTCGTTGTTGGTGCCGTCGCCGAGCTGTCCGTTTCCGTTCGATCCCCAACACTTCAAGCCGCCGGTCGGAGTGATGGCGCACGTATGAGATTCCCCGCCAGCAATGCGCGCGAGATGTGAAACGCTGCTCGACCCCTGCGGGATCAGTAAGGCTTCGGTGCACGTGGCTCCTGAGCACGGCGCACTTGCCGATACACATTGCCCGTCGACGCATGTGTCGGCGTCGCCGCAGACGACGCCGAGACACGAAACGCGCAGGTCGATGCGCATATTGGTTTCGTTGTGCTGCGAAAACCGAATTTGGCGGCGCGCGACGATGCACGATGCGGCGTTCGCGGGATCGGAGCATGAGTCCGCAGGCGCGCCGTCAGGGCGGATCATGAATTCGAACGCGACCTCGGCAGATTTGTCGCCGCTCGGTTGGAGCACGACGTCTCCGAGCGCGTTCGTTCCGTCGGCAGCCGAAACGCATTGTGTGGATGCGCCGGCGGGCGCTTTGCCTGCGAGGTCCGCGAGCGAAATGCCTCCGACAATGGAGGCTTGCGCGCCGGTGCTACATGCAACGTCAGTGAAGACGCTGACATGGATCTCCGTAGGAGACGCACAGCCCGCGATCGCAATCGCAGCCGCGCACCGCTTCAAAAGAAGCGATCGTCGAAATCCCACCATTATCCCTTAGTCTTTCACCAGAACCGCAAACTGACAACTCGACCGAGGGCTTAACCTTAATACTTACATCGTCATCTATTGTCCTGCTGATCTGAGCTACTCATCTGGCGTCTCTTTTCCGCCGAGCTCCATCGTGTGGATCGTGATGGTTTGCGTAGCCGGTGCCGTCGCCTGCGCGCCTGCATTGGACGGCGCGTTGGACGTTGCGGGTTGCGACGATGCCGCCGAAACTGGCTGCGGATTGCTTCGAACGGCATTTCCGACCAGGACCCCCGCTCCAATTGCGATGGCGAGGACGGCGACGAATCCAACGGCGAGCCAAGCTCCGCGTCCAGACCCTGCGGCGGTTGCCGGGGGGATCGATCCGATCGGCGCAAGCGAGGCTGCGCGCGCGAGCTCTTCGGGCGGAAGCGGCGGCGGCACCGAAGCCGCGGGTGGCGCCCCGTCGTCCGGATTGTCGAGCAACAACATCTCGTTCAGATCGACGCGGTCGATCTGAATCGTCGCGTTCGCGGACGGTTTCTTGCCGGGCGGATTCTCCATGACGAGCCCCATGCTGCCATATTTGCGGACTCGCGGGAGATCGAGTGCACGCGCCATCCGCCGCCCCGCTACGTCGGTCGTTTGTGGGCGCCGAAGCCCTCCAGAAGCGCGCGCAATTTAGGCTTCTTTTCCAGCGCTTTCGTGAGCTTTTTCAAATCCCCACCGCGCAAGGTCACCGGACCTCGTCGTGCGACGGCATCGGTGGAATAGGCGAATCGCAAAAGCTGCTCACCCTCGTCCGTGTTGAGGAGCTGCACGTGTGTCGTGAATTCTTTCGTGTCGTTCGATTGCGCAACCGTTGCCTCTTCGACCAGCTCGGCGCGTCCCCAGGCAGTAGTGATCATGCGGGCCTGTAGAGCAAACGCGAGACCAACATTCGGGTCCAAGATCCCCGATGATTTCGTGATCGCGAACTGTCCCGGACAGTTTCGCGCTGTCCTAGGACAGGTGCGCTTTCTGAAGATCGAACTCCCGTCGTCGCCGTAAGAAGGCGATGCGCCACACGTGTATCTTCTGGATCACCGTGTTTTCAGCCGGATTCGGTTGCGCCGGCTCGCCGCAAGCCCCGAGCTCGCATGTCGCGACGCGCGAGACCACGACTGCGATCGCCGAACGACTCGCCAAAAATCCGAGCGGTCTTAGCTCCAATGAAGATGCGCAAATGCTTCGGGCTGTGGGGCCAACGGCTCTCGATCTGTTGATCGCGGATGCGGGAGCAACGCCATCGGCCGCGCAAAAAGAGCGCATCGACGAGGTGGCGCAGCAGCGCGACGCGTATGCTTCGCACCTTTATTGGTACACGGACCTCGAAGCGGCGAAGCGTGCGGCGAAGACGAGTGGCAAACCGATCGTCGCGCTGCGCATGCTCGGCAATTTGACCGACGAGCTGTCGTGCGCGAACAGCCGCTTCTTTCGGACCGCCCTGTACCCCAATAAAGAGGTGTCGGCGGAGCTGCATGATCGCTTCATCCTCTATTGGAGCGCGGAGCGTCCGGCGCCCACCATCACGATCGATTTTCACGACGGTCGAAAAATCGAGCGCACTGTGACGGGCAACAGTCTTCATTACGTGCTCGATGCCGAGGGCCGGCCGCTCGACGCGATTCCGGGTTTGTACTCGCCACATGCATTTTTGCAGGCTTTGAACGATTCGCTGATGTTGGCGGATTCATTGGCGAGCTTGAACGATGGAGCGCGCAGTGAGGCGCTGCGTGAGTATCACCGGCGCGGGCTCGCGGCAGAACGCGCACGTTGGTCCGCGGATTTCGCGACCGCGAGGCTTCCGGCGCAGGCATTTCTGGTTGCCGACACTTCATCGGCGCCCAATCAGCCCGACATGGCGCCGGCCAATCTCGCGATTCCGATCGCGGTCGGGAAGGCGCTGGTCGAGGCGCCGATGGTGAATGCGATGATGCCGTCGTCGCCACCTCCTGTCGATCCGATCGACACGGTGCCGTGGTCGGTGCTCTCCGCTGCACGTCGAAACGACACGCATCTCGACTCTGCCAGCCGTGCGCTCATTCGCGCGAAGCATCCGATGGATTGGAGCGATGCAACGGCGCCACATGCGCTCTCGGATTCTGATCTCGATCACGTGATCGACAACTTCGAAAAAGCGATGGCCGAGGACACCGAAAAAAATGAGCTGTCACTCCATGCGAGCATTCACGCGTGGCTGGTGGCCGAGCCCGCGATCGATTTCGCAGCCTTGAACAAGCGTGTTTACGACAATTTATTTTTGACGCCACGTTCGGATCCATGGCTGGGTTTGGTGCCGCCGGGAACGTTCACGGGCATCGAAAACGACGGCGTGATTCCGCGCTGATTCTTCGTCGCAAATGGATCAAGACGATCGCGCTCCGCAGATTTCTCACGAGCTGCTGCGTGTTGTGCTCTTGCGTGGAAGCGCGTCGCGTTCGCTCTTACTCAAGATTTTCGGTGCCGCGATGGGCTCGCGCGTTCGTTCATCGAAGAACGGGGAGGGGCTCGCTTTGCCGCTGATCCACCAGCCGATCATCAGACCACCGCAACGTCCGACGATCTTGAGAATCTTGAGATTGGATCCGAGCTCGATGCCCGGAGGTAATTTTTTGGGATCGGGTGCGTTGACGTAACCGAGCGATTTGCCGAGGATGCCGTCGCGGTCGCATACCGGATCCGCGAACGCGAGGATCAATCCGACGAACGGAAGCTTTCCATTCATCGTGTTGCCGACCGGCGTTTTGCAACAGTCGGTGTACCAACGCAGAAGTCCTCTTTCGGAGAGGCGCATCGAGCGAAGTTGATCGTCGCCGTCGGTGATCTTCAAACGCGCGGGCGCCATTTGATAGATGTCGGAGCCGCCGTACGCATCAATCGTGTCCGCTCGATTCAAAAATTTCGCGAACGCCTGACAGTCGAGGCAAAGGCAAACGAGCCGATTGCCGGTGGCACGCGACGCTTCGTGAACGACGCCACGAACCTGGCCGCATCGACAACGAAGCGGAAGATCGGATTGAGCAGTAGTCATTTTGATTTCGAGATCAGCGTGGAAGACTTTTGACACTCGTACTGCTGTAGCCATGCTCGGCGATTTCTTCGGCGCGTGCTCGATACGCTTCGGCGCTCGGCGGTGTTTGGGCGCGCAAGCCGTCGACCATGCGGTTGTACATGCAGAATGCAGATGCGATGAGCACCGCGAGCTGCGTGTCGGCGTTGGTTGCGCCTTCGGCTTTGGCACGTGCGACGAACTCCGCGCTCACCTCGCGAGAATTTCTTCGGACGGTGCGAGCGACGTCGAGCAACGCGGCGAGCTTCGGCGATGCGCCGTCCGATCCGCCGAGCTTGATGCTGTCGACGAGCGCTTCGACGTTGGGAGCGTTTTCGCGACGCAAGAGTGCGCTGGCAAATGCGCCGTGTGAATCCATGCAGTAAAAACAGTCATTTCCCGCGGAGACCGCGGTTGCAATGAGCTCGCGCTCGGCGCGTGTGAGCGTGGCGCCAGGAAATTCTTCGACGAGCAGAGCGTCAGCAAGGCCGCGCAAGTGCAGGCCGAGATTTTCGGAGAGTCGCATCGCGGCGACGATGCCGGGAACGTCGGGCAGACCTCCGACGACCGGTTGTTCTTGTGCGCGCGCTTTTCGCTCTTCGTCTCGTGCGGACATCGGAAGCCTCTTCTCTCGAAACAGAAGATACTGTGCTTCACGGAGCACAATCGTTCAAAATGCATTCATGAGACTCGCAGCTCGGATCTGTGCCGCCGCGCACTGTTCGGATCTTCACCCGACTTGTTCGTGTCTTACTACTTGGGTGGCAACGGATTGTCGACGCTACGTCGCGGCGCAAATTTTTCTAGATGTCCGCGCATAGCTCGCTCGAAATCGACTTGTTTTAAAGATGTTTGCGCGGGATCGAGTGTTCCCAATCGGCCAAGAGCGCGCGCGTTGCGGCGACGAACGCAAGCGGCTGATCGAGCGTCAGATGATGATATGCGTCGGCGATCTCCACGACCGGCGCCGTGCGATCGAGCTGCTCGTACATGTATTCGCCCGTCTCGAACGGAACGACTTTGCTGAACTCACCGCGCAGCAGCGCAACACGACAACGCGTGCTCTTCAAATAATCCTGCATGTTGTCTTCCGAAAATTTGTCGAAGACGCGTGGGTCGAACTTCCACGTCAGGCCGGCGTCCACCTTTTTTAGTGACCAGCGCGCGATGTAGTCGAGAATGAAATCGTTCGTGCAAGGTTGGTCCGGCACCAGACGAAAACGTTTCCGCGCCGACTCGTAGTCTGGATACGTCTTCGGATTTTTGAAGCTCTTCCCGCGCTCGCCCTCTTGGCTTTCCGGATTCGGTTTGTGCACGGGCGAGTCCACCAAGATCGCGCCCGCCAATCGATCGCCGTACAAAGACGCCGTGACGATCGTGACGAGGCCGCCCAAGCTGTGACCGATGATGACCGGAGGGCCCGGGAATTTCGCGTGCTCTGCGACCGCGACGACCTCTCGTCCCCAAACTTCGCGCGGATAGGTCGACCGGCGATCGCTGTCCCCGTGACCACTCAGATCGAGCGCCGCGACGTCGTAGTTGTTCAGAAAAAGCGGAGCCAAGAAGCTCCACCAATGTGCGTGCGCCGCGCCGCCGTGAACGAGCACCAGCCCCGGTTTTTTTCCGTTGCCCCAATACAAGTAGCGAATCGTGGCGCCTTCGACCTCGACCGAACGCTCCTCCGAAGGGACCGCCAGCGCGCGTGTGAACCAGCCGGGTGCAGTGGCCTCTGTCACGTCGTCGTCCCCACGGAGCGATTCGTCATTCGACGACTTTGGGGAGATCGCGCGATCGAGGCAAGGGATTTCATCGCGCACAAAAATGTCATCTGTAGCGATTTTGCACGTGCGGGCAGCGCGTAATCATCGAGAAATTACGAGTGATGGTGAGCTCGTCGCGGGCGCGGCGCTTGCTCTGTCGGCTGCCATCATGAGCTACTTGCTTCCGAAAACACACGAGCCCACCTTCGGTCACGAGCTTCGTGATGCGATCGTGATTTGTCTCTTGGCGACCGCCGCGCTGACGTCGGCCTGTCATCATGATCAGGATGCGCGTGGTCCCGCCGAGAAGGCGGGCGCCGCAGTGGACCACGCCGCGGAGAAAACCAAAGACACCGTCAAAGGCGGCGTCGAGGGCGTGAAGAACGGCGCCAAAAAAGACGACGACAAGTAACTAGGGTTTCGCAGCCCGCGCTCCTGCAGCGTCTTTTCTCGCTGTATCTGCGAGCGCACGCGCACGTTCCGCAGACGCTTCGGCGTCTATCGCGCGAGCCTCAAGGCGATCGGCCTGACGATCCAATTCGTCCGCTTTGCGATCGCGAGCCTTGGTGCGCCTTTCCAAATCTTCTGCCGCCCGTCGTGCAACGTCGGGCGCGTGGGGTTTTGGGGGCGCCGCGGCTGCGTGTGATTTCTTCTCGTGCGCCGGGGAACGAACGTGCTCCGAGCGCGGAAGCTGGTCGATCTCGTCGTCGGCCAAGCCGAGCGTCGTCTGCAAGAGCGTGTCGTCGTCCGCGGTGTCGAGATCCTTTTCGAGGAGACCTTTCAGAAAGCGATGTTGGTCGGCGGCATTGGCCATCGGAAACGTGCGCAGGCTCGTGGCGATGCGTCGTTGCGCCGCCGGATTCCACGCGACGTCCTCATGCTCGAGGGCCTCACGCGCCAAATTCAGCAGCTCGCCGATGACCTCGTTGAGCGCCGCGCGATCAGAGGATCCGCTGGAATTTGCAGGTGATCGTGCGCCGATCATTT
>JBDTFL010000433.1:0-4621 GCA_039937955.1 Polyangiaceae bacterium
GCAAAGGGGCTGATGAAAGCGGCCATCCGCGACGACAATCCGGTCTGCATCATGGAGTCGGAGACGCTCTACAACATCAAAGGCGATGTTCCCGACGGTGACATTGTCACGCCACTTGGTGTCGCGAACATCGTTCGTCAAGGCAAAGACGTTTCGATCATCGCGTACTCGCGCATGACGCACGTCGCGATCGAAGCAGCCGCGCAGCTCGAAAAAGAGGGAATTTCAGCAGAGATCGTAGATCTTCGCAGTCTGCGCCCGCTCGACGAAGAAGCGATCATTCGCTCCGTGAAGAAGACGCATCGCTGCGTGGTCGTGCACGAAGGTTGGCCGTACGGCGGCGTCGGCGCGGAAATTTGTGATCGCGTGCAGCGTCTCGCGTTCGACTACTTGGATGCTCCGATTTTGCGCGTCAGCCAGCTCGACGTACCGATGCCGTACAACGCGAAGCTCGAGCAACACGTGATGCCGCAAGCCGACCGCGTCATCAAAGCGGTTCAGCGCGTCGTCAATCGGAGCGGCAACTTCATGAAGGGAGTCAGCTGATGGCAAAAATTCTCGATATGCCGAAGCTGTCGCCGACGATGGAAGAAGGCGTGCTCTCGGCATGGCACAAGAAGGAAGGGGACACGGTCGAGGTCGACGATCTCCTCGCCGAGGTTGAGACCGACAAAGCGACGATGGAGTTTCGCGCATTCGATCGCGGAACCATCTTGAAAATTTTGGTGAGCGCCGGCGCAACCGTGCAGCTCGGTCAGCCGGTCGCGGTGATTGGAAACGCCGGCGAGGACATCGCGTCGCTTCTCGCAAAAATCGGCACGGCGCCGCACCAAACCAAGACCGCCCCTCCGGTCGCTGAAGCGAAATCGCCTGAAAAACTAGCCAATCCAGCGCCCGCGACGACTTCTCCGGATTTCGCCTCCGACGGCGCAGGCCCGTCGACCGAGCCGCCGCGCGCGATGCGTGCGCCACGAACCTCGACCCCGCCTACTGGTGCGCCGGCTGGTTCAAGAGGCTCGAGCCCGCTCGATCGCACCGAACGCGACGACGATTACGCGGACGACGAGAGCGCGCAAAACGGACCAACTGGAACAGGCGACAAGAGCCGCATCTTGGCGTCGCCGTTCGTGCGCAAAAACGCACGTGAGCGCGGAATCGATCTATCGGGCGCGCACGGCACCGGTCCGCAAGGTCGCATCGCTATGAAGGATCTCGACGCGCTCGATCGCGAGATGAAGTCTCCCAACGGCCCCATGACATTGCAAGCGCCAGGCATGTCGATGACAGCGCTGGCTGCTCCCGAGGCTCGTCCACTCTCGATGATGCGCAAGACGATCGCCAAGCGACTCGTCGAGGCGAAACGCGAGATCCCCCATTTTTACCTGTCGATCGACGTGGACGCCGACAATCTGGTCAAGCTTCGCGAGACGGTGAATCGCGAATTGGAATCTGCAGGCTCGCCGAACCAGGGTGGACAAGCGGGCGACAAGCCGTTCAAGATTTCGGTGAATGATCTTTTGATCAAAGCGTGCGCCGTTGCGCTCGTGCGCGTTCCGGAATGCAACGCGCAGTTTTCTCCCGAGGCGATCTTGATCCACAAGCGCGTCGACATCTCGGTGGCGGTCGCCATTCCGGATGGCCTCGTCACGCCGGTCATACGCGACGCGGACAAAAAAGGGGTTTTGACGATCGCCCACGAAGTCCGCGACCTTGCCGCGCGGGCTCGATCCAAGAAATTGAAGCCGGAAGAAATGCGCGACGGCACCTTCTCCATTTCGAATTTGGGAATGTTCGGCATCGACAATTTTTCGGCGGTCATCAATCCACCCGAAGGCGCCATTCTCGCGGTCGGACAAGTTCGCGAAGAGCCCATCGTCAAAGATGGTCGTCTCGCGGTCGGTAAAAAATTGGCGATGACGTTGTCGTGCGATCACCGTGTGATTGACGGCGCAGTCGGCGCATCCTTTCTCGCGGAGCTCCGCGCGCTCATCGAGCACCCGATGCGCGTTCTTTCTGCATGAGAAGTTTTTTCTCGGCGCTGCTCCCGCTGCTGCTCGTTTCTGCCGTGAGCTCCGACGCAAGCGCGACGGATCCTCTGGAAAAATGGTGGGTTGGTCTCGATGCGGCGGCGTCGAGCCCGAACGCGCGTGGCGTGCTTTTGTTGCGCACGCCGTCCGAATCACGCGTCCGGCTGCCCGGCGGAATTTTCATCATGGGCTCGACGCCCGCGGAGCTCGACGAAGCACTGGACCTCTGTCGCCGCGACATCGATGGAACGGACGCGGTTTGCGAAAAGATCGTTACGACTCTCCTCTACGAAACATCCGCGCATCAAGTCACGCTCGATCCGTTCGCGATTGATCGCACCGAGGTGTCGGTCGCTGCGTACCGCAAATGCGTCGCGAAGGGCGCGTGCCTTCGTGCGCAGCTTCCGATTGGCGACCCGCATTTCGATCGTCCGAACCTGCCGGTCACCTTCGTCTCGTGGGACGACGCACGCGCGTATTGCGGGTTCGTCGGCGGTCGCTTGCCCACCGAGGCCGAATGGGAGTTCGCGGCACGCGGCGAAACACGCCGGATTTTCCCGTGGGGAAACCTCTACAACCCGCATCTCGCCAATCACGGCACACTCGCACAAGCGACGGACGCCACCGACGGTTACGAGCTCATCGCGCCCGTCGACGCGTTTCCCGACGGCGCAACTCCCGACGGCGTTTTGCAGCTCGCCGGAAATGTTTCGGAGTGGGTTTTCGATTTTTTCTCGCCCGACATCACGAGCTACGGTTACCCACCCGCTGCGGTCGTGAATCCGAAGGGCGCACCGAACGGCGTCGTGCACGTCGTGCGCGGCGGATCTTACGAGCATGGCGCATTGAATTTGCGAGCGGCCGCGCGGCTCGTTGATTGGACTTACGCGGCCGACGTCGGATTTAGGTGCGCGTACGACTGATGAATTTCGCGTCGCGGGCGCGTAACCTCGCCCTCGCATGGACGTGCTCCTCCAAGATCGAAATCGCGGCGCCGTTTCGCTTAGCGATCAATTCTTCTTGAGCGAGGTCGCACAAGGACGCATTTGGCGTGAGCTTCCAGCCTCGATCGACGGCGGAAAAACGTGGATGCCGGCATGGCAGCTCGATCTGAAATTGCGCGCGCGCGGCGACGACGGCGTTGCGTTGCTCATGCCGATGCGCACCGAAGCGTGGTCCATGGTTGCCGGCTATTTAGGGGTATTTTCCCTGCTTTTCTTCGGCGGCCCCATCTCGTTTGGTGTGGCCATTCTCTCGTTCGACAAGGGACCTACGAAGCTCATTCGTCTGGCGTTCGTGCTCGGCGGAATGTTGCTCGGGCCAGCGCCCATCGCGGGCACGGCGGAGCTTGGTCGTCGCGCGCTTTTGAAAGACCCGACGTTGCGTGGAAAAGGTCGGATGATTTTTGCGTTCGTGGTGGCTGGGATTTTGGCGTTGCCGTGTTTGGTGGGTTTGGTGGGAGCGCTGCTACGCTGACGTCACCGATGCGTATTGCTCACCTCTCCGACCTTCACGTGCTCGCGCTGGCGGGAGTGTCACCGCATCGCTTTTTGAACAAGCGGCTGACCGGTTACGCGAATCTTCGCCTCAAACGAAAGCACATTCATCGGCGCTCTTATGTTGAGGCGATCGCCAAAGAGATCGCAGCATCGAAAATCGATCATGTCGTCGTCACCGGCGATCTCACGAACCTCGCGCTCGCAGAAGAGTTTGCGGCGGCCCGCGACCTTCTCGAAAATGGACTCGGCCTCACGCCGAAAGACGTGAGCGTGGTGCCCGGCAATCACGACCTCTACACGCGCGGCGCGATGCGTACGCAGCGATTTTCGAAATTCTTTGCAGAATACATTCAAAGCGATCTGCCTGATCTAGCGGCAAAAACGCCGCTTGGCGCGTTTCCGTTCGTTCGTTTGCGTGGCCCGGCGGCGATCATCGGACTGACCACGGCGGTTCCGCGTTTGCCGTTCGTAGCCTCCGGACGAATCGGAGCCGCGCAGCTGGACGCGTTCGCAAAAATTCTCGATCACGAAGAGGTGAAGAAGCGAACACCGGTCGTGCTCATTCATCATCCGCTCCACAATCCGTCTTCGAAGCTCAAGACGTTGGTGGAGGGGCTAACCGACGCCGACGAGCTCGCAGCGCACTTGATGCGAGCAACGACGGCGGATGGTCTGGTTTTGCACGGTCATCTGCATCGACGTCAGTCGAAGATCCTTTCGCGCGAGCATGAGCGCGTTCAAGTCGTCGGTGCAACGAGCGCTTCACTTCATCATCACGACGTCGACCGCATGGCCGGCTTCAACGTCTACGAAATCGAATCAGATGGCCGCGTGTCGTGCGTCGACGCACGCGTGTTCGATCCCGAGAACAGCAGCTTCGGTACAGCGCAAATTCCTCGCATCGAGCTGACGTAGACATTCGCGCGTTGCCGCGCGTGACTCGTAATCAGTGCAGCGCGTCGAGTTCCTCGAGATTCGCTTTCACGCGTGGGTCGGTCGGATCAATCGCCTTCGCTTTTTCGAGCGCGGCGCGAGCCTCGGTTCGGCGCTTCGGATCCTTCGCGAGCAGCGTCGCTAAATTGATCCACGCGCTCG
>JBDTFL010000434.1:0-4780 GCA_039937955.1 Polyangiaceae bacterium
GAGGCGCGCGCGAACCGATGCATCTTTCGCGGTCGTCGAAATTTTGGTGAGCGTTTTGGCGGCGTCGAGTTGCTTGCCGAGCTGAATGGCGAGCGTGACGTAACGAATGCGGAGCTCGTCGTCAGCCGGGTCGAGGCTGAGCGCCTGCTCGATCGCGTCGAATGCGCCCGCCGGATTTCCGAGCAGATCTTGGCGCATGATGCCGAGCCGCCGCAAGACGTCGCGGCGTTTCGATCCGCGCGTGTGCTCGAGCTCGATGGCCAGATAGCGTTCGACGCGCTCGGTATTTCCGTCGAGCGCGTACGCCTCCGAAAGCGCCGCAGCAGCGCGAGCAGCAACGCCTTTCACGCCCAACAATTTTTCGGCGATCTCCCGTCCGAGCTGGTGCGTCGGATCGATCGCGAGAAGTGCTTCGATGTGTGGCGTCGATCGCTCGATCTCGTTGAGCTCTTGTGCGTAGAGCTCGATGAGCCGCGTGCGCATGTGGAGCGCAGCGAGCATGCCTGGAGGCGGATCGGTGACGAGGAGCCCTTGCTCCAAAATGCGCACAATCTCCCTTGTTTTACCGGCCGCCGTGTATTGCTGCTCGAGCAGCAAGCGCGCTTCTTCGTCGCCCGCGTCCAGGCGCAACACTTGAAGAAGCAGCTCGGTGACACGTTCGCCTTCCGAGGACATACGCGCCAGAACCTGCGCCGCGCGTTTCAAGAGTTGCGCTTGCTCGGCGCGCGGACGCACTTGCGCCATGGCGGTGTAGAGCTCGGCGAGCTTGCGGTGATCACCGGTCTCGACGAATTTTGCTTCGAGCCGGTCGAACGCGCCGTCGTGACTCGGCATCAGCTCGAGAGTGCGCTCCAAAAATTTGATCGCGCCGTAGTCGTCACCGAAACAGTCGCCGAAAAATTCTGCCGCGTGGAACATGAGCTCGCCCGCGACCGACGGCGGTAGCGCCTTCACGCGTTTTTCTTGCGTCAGTGCTTCGTAGGCGAACGCGAGCTCCGCCATGCGATTGTCGCGGACCGCGGCGCCGTGAAGCTTTCCCCAAAGATCGGGATTGAGCTGATCGCGCGTGAGAGCAGTCAGCAGGGCATCGAGGACGTCGAGCTCTCCATGCAAATTGCTATCGAGCGACGCCAGAACGGGCGGCGGAATCGACCCGCGTTGTCGAGGCGGTTCGGGCATCGGAGGGGAAAGGGTATCAAAATCTCAAACGATCAAGACGACCTTCGAATGACTGTGCAGGTGTTTACTAGGTCGCTGTTTCCCCGTGATACGCGCGCGTGATGTCGGCCTCGTCGAGGAAGCCAACAATGCGTCCGGCGTCGTCGGTGACGATGAGCTCGCGGGCGCCGCATTCGAGCAATTTCTCGACGGCGGTGTGTAAATTGTCTTTTTCCGACACCGAAATCGGCGGCCCCATCAGGTCGTCGGCGACGGCGAACGCACCGATGTCGGGGTCAGCGCTTAGTGTGCGCAAAATTTCCGAGCTGACGATTCCTACTAATGTGCCGTCGGCTTCCAAAACCGGAAATGCATCTTGCCATTCCGATTCGGCGATTTTTTGCATGACCTCTTTGGCCGTCGTTCGTCGTTCGAACGTCGTGAATGGTCGATCCCTCGTGGCGATGGTACCCACCAAGATTTCTTGGAGCACGTCGGTGATGAGATCGTCGCGATGTGCAGGTGAGTCGCGTTTCGTCTGAACTTGCGCGTGATAAAGCGACGTACCGCGAAGCGCGACGAACGCGATGCCTTCCGCGAACATCAGCGGCACCAGCAGGTCGTAGCTTCCGGCCAGCTCGCACGTCATGACGAGTGACGCGATCGGAAC
Organism: Polyangiaceae bacterium; assembly: GCA_039937955.1. GTDB lineage: Bacteria > Myxococcota_A > Polyangia > Polyangiales > Polyangiaceae > JAICXU01. The sequence goes on from JBDTFL010000434.1 coordinate 1,829, forward strand.
GTGCGCGAGCCCGCCATAGAAGGTTCCCATTGCCACGAGGGCGAACGCTCCTGGATCGATCCCGACCGCGTGCAATTTATTTCCGAGATACGTGTCGACGAGAAGAAGCTTGGCGATGCGCCCGAATGCACCGCCGAAAATGCCGCCGATGACGAGGGATGGTCCGAAATCGCCGGCGCTTCCGCCGGATCCAAGGGTGAGCCATGTCGCCGATATTTTCACCACACCCAGCAAAAGGAGGAGCTCGGCACCGCGCCAGCCTTCGGGAAACCAAGTGGCTCCGGTGATGGCGACTTGAGCGGCGCCGTATCCTCCGCCCATGATACCCAGCCCCTGTCCCTCGGGACCGACGTGCGGACCGACGAAGATCAGGAGCGGCGTCGTCAAGATTCCGAGCGCGAGACCACCGAGCGCAGGTTTCACCCACGTGGGTATTTTCATTTTTGCGAAGCGACGTTGCGTTCCGTGGAGTCCGTTCGAAAACCCGGCAGCGATGACCGAGATGACGAGTGCCATGATCGCGTAGAGCGGAAGATGGCGCGGATCGAAGGGATAGCGCGCTGCGTGCGCAAAGAGCGTCGTTTCACCGAAGAACGAGATGAAGACCGAATAGGCGACGACGCTCGACAAAACGGCCGGAACGAGCGCGTCGGATTCGAAATCGTCGCGATGCAAAACCTCGACGGCGAGAAGCGCGGCGCCGAGTGGAGTACGAAAAACGGCGGCCATTCCGGCGGCAGTTCCGGCGACGAGCAAAATGCGACGCTCACGCTCAGTTACTTTCAAATAGCGGCCGACGATCGATCCGATGGCGCCACCGATGTGCATCGTCGGTCCTTCGCGACCGCCTGATCCGCCGGAGCCGAGCGTGAGCACGCTGACGATCGCTTTCACGATCGGAACGCGTCGTCTGACCACTCCGCCTTTGTTGTGGAAGGCGTCGATGATGGCGTCGGATCCGCCGCCCATCGTTTCGGGTGCGAAGAAAAACGAGATCGCACCGGCAACCAGCGCGCCTGACGCGGGGATGGCCCATAAAATCCACGGCCGGAAATGGGCCGCTTTCTGCTCGAGGAGAATCTCGCCCGCAGCGCGTAGCGGAACGTAGCCGCCGAGATCTTCGAGCAGCAAACGTTGCATGAGCTCGAGCATGCCGAAGAAAATCGAACCGGCGAGGCCAGCAGCGGCTCCGACCAATGCCGAGTGGATCAGCATTCTTCCGACGAGCTGCAGCTCGATGGGACCTTTGTCGATCCCCGCGCCACGCCAGATGGCGCGTACGCGTCCGAATCCGCGTTGCGAAAGCGGTAGGCGACCTGACGAAAACCGTTCGCTCGGCGGCACTTTCTCGATCATGACGAAATGCCGTAAAAATCACGGGCGTTCGTGGCGAGAACCTTTTCGAGCGTCGCGTCGTTCCATCCGCGCGTTTTGATTCGAGCGAGCTCGCGGTCCCAGCCGTAAGGCAAGTTGGGAAAGTCAGTGCCGTAGAAAATGCGCTCGGGTCTGATCTCCAAAATGCGGAGTGGCACGTCGGTCATGAAATAGTCGGCGAGCATCATCGTGGTGTCGAGCCACAGATTGTCGTGACGCTCGACGAGTGACTCATAAGCGTCGAGCTCGTCCGCGCCGAGATGCGGCACGCACAATCTGAGCTTCGGATGATTCTTCAGCACCTGCTCCACCCGCGAGGCCGCGCAGAGCAAGTAAGGATCACATTTGAGCGCGTCGCTCTTCGGCTCGCGCCCCGCATGCATGATCAGCGGTTTGTTGTATTTTGCACATATCTCGTAGATGACGTTCGTTTCGGGCGCGTCCGGAGCAAAACACTGCACGTGGCAATGCAGCTTCACACCACGCAGGCCCATCGCAAAGGCTTCTTCCAAGATCGCGACTGCATCGGGCTCACCCGGTAGAACCGTCGCCAGCGGGGTCACCCGCGGCTCACCACGCGTTGCCTCTGCGATGTAGCGATTGAGCATGCGCGCCATGCCCGGTTTGTGCGCGTAATGGAGCGCAACGATGTGACCGACGCCGCGCGAGAGAAGAAATTCGATCGTCTGGGGCGTCTTCAGCTTGTGACGAATCGGCCAACCGTGCTCGTCGAACCAACTCCAAATCGCCTCGAAAACACGGTCTGGGAAGAGATGCACGTGCGCGTCGATCACGTACGGCAAATCCGGATCGACGCGCGCACCCTCTTCTTCATCGACCGCCGGAAGCGGCAGCTGCATGGCTCGCGCGCAGGGGGTCAGGTCGTTCACGCGCCAAAAGTAGCACGCGCGCGCGTGTGAAACTCAGATGGTCGCGCGAGCTCTGCCTAAGGCGATTCCGGCACCGCGCGTGGCGATCATGGCGCCCATTCCGATGAACGCGATAGCAACGGTGACCCATGTACCGATGAACGGAATTGCGCCGACGATGACGAGTAGGACGCAGCCGAGCGCGAGCTGCACGTACGGATTTTTGGTGCGATGTCCGAAGAGCGCTTGGCCTCCCGTCGCAAGCGCGGCGCAGAATCCGGCGTAACCACCGAACACGGCGACGAGCGTTCCGACGACCGCGATCGGAATTCCGATGAGCGTGACGCAAAGGACGACGACTGCGAGCACCGCTGCAACACCGCCGATGATTCCGAGCGCGAACGATTTCATCGGACGCGCCGCAATTTCCGAACGGAGCTTCTCCATGCGATCGGTGGCGAGCGCGAGGAGCATTGCGCCGAATACGAACAAGATAGCGCTGCGCGTGAGGGCGCTGCCGACGCTGCGGATGGTTCGGTGAAGCGAAAATCCCGGACCGTCGCTGGGGTTGTCACTGTCGGGCTCGTCCAATTTGATCTGAACGTCGTGTTTGACCTTTTTTCCTTGCACGACATCACCGTGGATTTTCGCACCCGGAGCGCGTGTCAGCACGCCGCCGACGACGCCGACGTCACCGTCGACGGTTGCG
>JBDTFL010000435.1:0-12128 GCA_039937955.1 Polyangiaceae bacterium
CGTCGCTCGCGCCCGCCGAAGCACCGCCGCCTCAGTACGCAACAGGCGTCGCGTACTCGTCGCTGCATCTCGTTTTGATTTCACTCACGCCGCCGGGTCCGGCTGGTGACGGCACCGACGTCGAAGAAGTTTTTCGTCACGAGATGGCGCACGTCGCTCTCGAGGACGCGACGCTCGGTCATCATTTGCCGCGTTGGTTCAACGAAGGATTTGCGATCCATGCGTCTGGCGAAAATCCGTTTATGCGTTGGAAGACGTTGCAGGACGCGACGCTCTCTAAAAAGATTCTGCCGCTCAACGAAATCGATCAAGGCTTCCCGAACGACAACTATGAAGTGAGCATCGCGTACGCGGAATCAGCTGATTTCGTGCGTTTTCTCGTTCGTCATTCGGACGAGAAAAGATTCGCGTCGCTGGTCGATCGCGTGCGCACCGGCTCGTCGTTCGATCGCGCGATGGGCGACGCGTACTCGACGAATTTGCGAAAGCTCGAGTTCGAGTGGCGCGAGGATTTGAACAAACGCTTCACGCTCACGCCGGTGCTGCTCGGTGGCTCGCTGCTTTGGGTTGCGCTCGCCGGTGTCATGGTGGCTGCGTACGTGAAGAAGCGACGTCGCGCGAAAGACACGCTGGCACGTTGGGAACGAGAAGAGCACGCGCTCGACGTGGCTCGTGCGCGCATGATGAAAGAGGAGCTCGAACGCGAGCAGCTCGCAGAGAGCGCAGCCGCGCTGAGCGACAAGACCGCGCTACGAGCCGTGTCGGGTTTGCCGAAAATCCACCACGACGGCGACTGGTACACACTGCACTAACGTCAAAAAGCCGAGCTACGCGGAGGCGTCCAGAGTCAGCGTGGCGCGACGGTTGGGCAGCCGCCGATGACGCGCAGGTTGAGCACTTGTCCGGAGAGCACCTCGTTGCATGCGCTGCCGACAAGCGTGAGCGTCGCGGTTTCGTCGTCGTATGTCCAACCGTTTACCGGATCTTTCGGGACGACGACGTTGTCGAAATACACGTTTATTTTCGAGGGATCCTGAGGCGGTGGCGAAAGCGGAAACGTGCACGTCGCTGTGATTTTTGCAGCGATCTGCGCGAGCTGCGTTTCGAGCGCGGTCGCGTCGGTCGTTGTCACGCTGTAATAAAGCGGCTCGATCGCGCGTGCGGTTCCACCAGCCGTTGCGAATTGATCGAGCACCGATGAATACGGCGCGCTGCCGGGAAGACCGATCACGTACGTCAGAATGTTTTGCGCTTTGAGTGCGGCGATCGCGGAGACGGTTGGACCCGTGTCGATGCACCCCTGCTTGAAGCCGGCCGGGTTAGCTGACGGGTCACAGCAGTTCGGTGATCCGCCGGTCGGACAACCCGTGTCGTTGTCGACGTTGTAGCTGCACGCACTCACGTCGCAGCTCGCGTCAGCATCGCAATTCGGAGCGCCATCGGTTGCGAGGATCACGTACGTCTTGCCGGAAAATCCTTCGAGCGAAGGTGCAAGTGCAATGAATGTTGCGGCGGTCGGGGTTCCGCCCACAGCCTGCACGCTCGTCGTGTCGATGACGAGATTGGTCGTGATTCCCGCGGTTCCGGCCGGTGAATCACCGACGCGGAGGGGCATCACTTGTTTGCCGGCGACGCAGCTGTTGTCGCCGCCCAACGGGTCCGGAAAAATAGCGATACCGAATTTTCCGCGCGGTCCGATTTTCTGAACGACGTTGGAGACGACTTGGCGAACGGTCGTCCACTTGTTGTCGTCCTGCATGCTGCCGGAGTGATCGAGGACGAAGTACAAATTCGGTTGATTGCTGATCAGCGAAATTTCCAGGCAACCGCACGGGCCGCCGTCGATCTGACTGGTCTGGCATTGGAGCGCGCCGTCCGGACCCGTGAATTGCGCTGCAGCGTCGGTCGGAAACAAGACGTCGTCGTCCGAAACGGGCGGTCGGCTCGAGCTACAACCGCCAGCCAACAAGAGGCCGAGCACCGTTGCGGCAACCGAGCAACGCGCGGGCATCGAGACACCGCTCGCGAACAGCCGACGTCGCACAGACATAGCGTAGCATCCTCGGGTGTTGGATCGACCGATGACAGCGTCCGAACAGCGCTTCGTTCAGAAATTCGATCGCATCGCACAAATCGTTCTGCGCTTGTTTTTAGCGCTTTTCATCGCAACGCTTCCAGGCGCGTCGCTGCGTCCCGTCGTTTACGAACGCGTTGCGCCGCCCGTGCCCGACGACGTTCGCGATCGAAATGCGTCAGTCGTAGCGACCGTGGAAAATGCCGATCACACGCCGATTGCAAATGCTCGGGTGCGCGCGCTCGCGGTCCTCGATCAGACAGTGCATCTCGCGGGTGAAGCCATGACGGATGCGAAGGGCGTCGCGAGCATCACGAAGCTGCCGCGCGCTGCATGTTGGATCGTGGCAGACGCTCCGAATCACGCACGCGGATCCACGATGGTCGTGCTCGACGCGGCGCCGCGCAACGTGACGCTCACCCTCGGCGCGGAGCATTTCATCGATGTCGAGGTGCAGGACGGTCACGGATCGCCGTTGAACGCAGCGGAGATTGAAATCGTCGCCACGGATCCACTTCCGCTCGGCGCGCGCACGAGCGCGGACGGCAAGGCGCACGTCGGTCGATTGGGCGCCGGACCCTTCATCGTCACCGCACGCGCGGCCGGTTACGAAGAAGTGACACGACGCGGAGTCGCCGAAGGCTCAGTAGCTCGTTTCGTTTTGCGGCGGCTCGGCGCGGTAGCCGTTCATGTCGTGGGCGAGGACGGATCTCCGGTTCCCAGCGCGCACGTACAAATCGCGGGCGTGCAATTGTGGCCAGCGCGCGTTGCGGAAACGGATGCGAAAGGCGACGTGCGCATCGCTGCATTGCCGGACGGCGAATACGCGCTGCGTGCTTCCAAAGACTCACGCGTGAGCGCCATCGAGCTCGCAGTCGACGTGCACGGCGGAGAAGATCAGCACCTCACGCTGACGTTGGTGCAAGGTGCATTCGTCTCACTTCATGTTGTCGAAGACGGCGTCGACGCAAATCCGATCGCAGACGCCGCAGTCACGGTTGCCGAGTCGGGCGTGTCGCCATTTCCGATCGAAGCCGTCACCGCAAAAGATGGTCGCGTACGAATCGGGCCTATTTTACCGGCAAATGCGACGGTGTCGGCGCGCGCGGATGGTTTCGTGGCGCCAGGCGCGGTCGTGCTTCCCGATCCATTGCCCGGCGAAATCCCGATCGTGCTCACGCGTGCCGGCGCGCTCGAAGGGCGCGTGGTCGACGCTCGCGGATTTCCCATCGACGGCGCAACCATCGAGGTCGTCGGAACCGATTTCAACGGCGCACCGATCGACGACGACCCTCGACATCGTGCATTTCGCGCAGCGCACTTCGAAGCGAACCTCGCTGGACCCACCGCGCTCATTCCGATGGGCGAGCTCGGCGTGATGCCCGGACCGGTGCCTGCCATCCCGCATGCATTCGCAAATTCGTCAGCGCCCAATGCGCCCGCGCAATCGCCCCTCGTTGCGCCGTGGGTCACGCGCGAAGACGGGACGTTTCGGATCGAGCCCGTTTCTCCAGGTCGGGTGCGCATCGTCGTTCGTCATCCGCAATTCGTCGAAACGATCAGCGACGTGGTGTCGCTGCATTCTGGCGGTGAAGCGCACGTCGACGTCGTCATGCATGCCGGCGGTGGTCTCGAAGGCAAAGTGGTGGACGCGAGCAGTCACGTCGTAGCGGGCGCACGCGTCACCGTGAGCGCAACGCGTGGTGCGCTGGAGCGCAGCGAGGTCACTGGCGATGACGGCACGTTCGCATTTGCTTCGCTCCCCCCCGACGTTTGGATCGGCGCAGCGGGTCCCGACGATCCGCTGCAGACGCTCGTGCGCTTGGCGATCACGGTTCCAGAACGCGACTCTCGCTCGATCACGCTTACGCTGCCCGCGCCGCGAAAGCAGCTTGATTTGCAGGTGATTGACGATCGCGGATATCCGATCGATGCCGTGCAGATTACCGCGCTATCGATCGATCCGTCGTCCCCACTGCGCGCGACGACGTTCACCGACGCACGTGGCGAGGCGCACGTTGCGAACGCCAAAGGACTCGCGCTGCGTCTCGAGCTTTCGGCTCCGGCCCACGCTCCGAAGATCGTGAGCTTCGACGCCGCGCAAGCCGACACACGCATCGTGATGGGACGAGCCGAGAGCGCGGCCGGTGAGGTTCGATCGTCGCGCGGTGATCCGATCGAAAATGCTGAAGTTGTATTTTACACGCAAATGGGCGCACGCCACACGCGGACCGATGCGCAAGGCGTATTCACGCTCACCGGTCTGTCTTCCGGCTCGGCGCATTGTCGGGTGCGCGCCAAAGGTTTCGCGCCGCTCGAACGCGACGCCACGATCGCGGCACATGACGGCGCTCGGCCCACCGACGTGCCTCGTTTCGAGCTCGAAGAAGAAGCCGTCGTCGAAGGCATCGTCATCGACGCACGCGGAAATCCTGTGCAAGGTGCACGCGTTTCGGAAGGTGTCGCTGCAACGTACGTGCAAGCCGGCTCGACACCCCCCGGCGTTGCCGTCACGGATCGTACGGGAAAATTCAGGCTTTCCGAGCTCGCGGCGGGCACGGTGACCCTCGAGGCCTATGCCGCAGACGCCGGGCGTGGTCGTGAGCCTGGGGTGAAATTGAGTAGCGGCCGAACGACGACCGACGTTCGCATTACGCTCGCTTCCGAAAAACCGACGTCGGAGTCCAATGCATCGGGCGGCGTCGCAGTGACGCTCGGCGTGAGCGACGCAGGCGAAATCGTGATCGTCGACGTCGCAGAAGGCAGCGCCGCAGAACGCGGAGGGCTCGTCCCTGGCGACGTCGTGCTCGAGGTCGACGGCGAGAAAGCCGCCACGCTGAGCGGCACGCGCACCAAGCTCAATGGCCCAGTTGCCGACGACGTCGTTCTGAAAATCCGGCGCGCGGAGACCGAAACCGCGCTGCGCATCGAACGCGAGCCGGTGCGCCGCTAAACTATTCTTTGACGAACGAAACGGTTTTGCCGGGCAGGATTTGCCAGCGCATGTTGCGCTCGTCGTCGAACGTGAACGTCTGCGGATCACCCGGGCCGTCGGCGGTGGTCTCGATGATGATGGAGCGTTTGTCCTCGCGCACCACTTTGTATTTCGACGACTGCTTGGAGCTCGGCGTACGCACCGTGATGTTGTCGGCGTTGAAGTCGAGCTCGGTGTCGAGCGCGAATTGGGTCGCCGCCGCTTGCGACGCCGGCAAAACACCCTCGGCTTTTCCGCCGCGCCACTTGCCCTCGAGACGCGGTGAGCCCGCTTTGTGACAGCCGCTCACGCAGGCCGCCAAACAAAGCGCAAGACCACTCAGACGGATTGCGCGAAAAGTCGCGATGAGCCGAGATCGGTTCACGAGCTCACGAGACTATCCGGCAACCGAGGATACGTCTGGCAAAAGAAGCGTCGCTCGGATGTCCTCGGGAATTTTCTGGAGGCGCCGCTCGGCGTTCACCCACGCGAGTCGTGTGCCGCCCTCTGCGATCAACGTGTGGCCGCGAAGCAGGCGATACGCGAAGCGAATCGATGCCGAGCGAAGCTCCGAGAGTCTGGTCTCGATCAATAAATGATCGTCGAAAAAGGCGGGATTTCGATACATCACGTTCGCTTCGACGACGGCGACGTTGATGCCGCGACGCGACCACTCCGCAAAATCAACGTGACGACGACGCAGCCATTCGACGCGCGCGGCTTCGAAGTAGATGAGGTAATTCGCGTGATGCACGATCCCCATTTGATCGGTTTCGCAAAAACGCGGTCTTAGCTCGGTGCGCGTGAGCGACGCGGTGTCGTCCATGACGTACCATGTCGCTCAAGATGGCGGAAAAGCGCAAGCTTCCGATGATCCAGTCGCGTCCCGACGACGCGGCGCCGGAACGTCCACGTTCGCACTGGATCGGCTTCGGGCTGGTTGCCATTTTTACTTTGTGGGTGCCGCTCGCGGCGCTCGCCGAAATCATCAAGCGTCACGCGATCGCTTCGTACTTGGGTGATCGATCGGGCGAGGGACAAATCGAGCTCGCCGTCGCGTCGCTCAGCGATCGCGATCACCTGCGTTTAACTGCGGTCATCGTGATCGTCCCGATGATCGCGCTGGCTCTCGCATCCTTCGGCGGAGGTTACTTGGTGGGTCGTTACGGAGGCGACGCTGGCGTTCGCGAAGGTGCGCTCGCTGGTGCCGCCGCCGCGCTCGTCGCCGTCGTGCTCGCATGGATCGGATCAGGGATCGCGTGGGCGCCGCTGTTGTCGATCGCGATCGCTGCGCCTTTTGGTGCGCTCGGCGCGCGCGTCGGGCTGCGCGCACGTCGAGCTTGACTGTGCTATTTCGCGGAGACGTGTTCTGTCTGAAAACAGCGACCGATTCTTCGTGGGCGACGCTTGCCGCCAGCGATTTGAACGCGGTGCTCGCCGATCACGCGCACTGCGAGCTGAAGGCCGCGCAGAACGCGTTGTCGCTTGCTGCACGGCACCCCGAAAATCTGCGTGTGGTTCGTGCGCTCGCTGCCATTGCGCAAGAAGAGGCGCAGCATTTTTCGCGCGTCGTATCGTTTCTCGAAAAGCGTGGCGTGGCGCTCGCGTGGCCCGCGGTCGATTCGTACGCCGCGGATTTGCGACGCATCACGAAAGGTCTCGCGCATTCGGAGCTCGGTTATTTGGTGGATAGATTGCTGATGGCGTCGCTCATCGAGGCTCGCTCGTGCGAGCGCTTCAAGCTTCTCCTCGAAGCGCCGGCCGTGAAAGCCGAGGCCGAATTACATGCATTTTACATGGAATTGTTCGCTTGCGAAGCGCGCCACTATCGAGTGTTCGTCGAGTTGGCGATCGATGCGGCTTCTGGAAATGCGTCGGCGGTAGAAGCGCGTCTCGAGCTGTTGGCGTTGGCGGAAGCCAAGATCGCCGAAGGCCTCGTCACGAAAACGCAGCGTGCGGCGATGCACGGTTGAAATGACGGGTTCGGGCACCATCGATCTCGGAGATCTCGTCGCGATCGATCGCGCAACATCGCTCGCGTCGCATGCGCTCGACAAATGGAATCAGAAAAAGCTCGCCGACCCATCGCAGGCCATCGACCGAGATCCGTGGCGAAATCACCGTAAAATCGCCGGTAAAGTCGTGCTCGACGCGATCTCGGCACGTCCCGCCATGGCCCACGAAACCGATTTTAGAGCGGCGCTTCGCGCTCATCTCACATCGCTGATCATCGCGCGCGTGACGTTCGAGACCGATGTCACCATTGCGGAGAAGGTGAACGAGCCGCTCGGTATTTTGGATTTGGGCAAGCTCCAAAAAATTTCGTGGCGTCAGGCGATGAGCGGAATGATCGCCACCCGAGCGCCCTTCGAGGCCGACGCCTACTTGAAAGCGCTCGCCGAATGCGGACCCGAGGTCGCCGCGGCAGCCCGCGAGCATCGCGCGCGCCGGGACGAAGCCGCGAAGCGTTTGGGCGAATCCAGCGTGCACGCGCACTCTTCACCGAGCATTGGCTTTGCGTGTGCTGCGGCGCGCGCATTGCTCGACGCCACCGAAGACCTCGCGACAGACACGATACGCGACGCCCTCAAACGAAACGAAAGCGTCCGTGATCGCGCGTCTCCGACCGACGTGATTGCCATCGCAGTTGCGCGTGACGCCACCTCGGGTTGGCCGTCGCGCCTCGCCGCGCGCTGGCTCGAAGAGCTTTTCGGTGCGCATGTTCGCGGTCTCGCGCTCGAGCCCATTTTCCCCTCGCTCGTCGTCGGCGCCTCCAGCTTTGCGCGGGCGCTCGAGGCCTTCGGATTTTCGTTCGGACGCGCGATCGCCTTTAAATCGCGGCCTTTCGTGCTTGCCGACGACGCATCTGCAAGTGGCGCTCATCGGGTTGGCGCATTGTTCGGAGCGCTCGCGTGTGGCGTGCCATTTCATCGGCGTGCTCTCGGCATCGGATCCGAGGACGCACAACGAAACGCCCGATCCCTCACACGATCAGCGCTCATCGAGGCACGCCTTCGTGCAGCTCGATTGCTCCTGACCGAAACAGCGCCGTCGTCGCGAGGGCTCTTCGAAGAGGTGACGTTCCGCGGGTTCGGCGCGTCACTGCCCATTTCGCTCTACGGCGCGTGGCCTCTTCCGCGCGCCGACGAGCCCGCACGATTTCTCGCCGCGCTCGAGGCTCCAGAGCTCTCGCAATCGTTCGTCGAACGTTTCGACGACGACTGGTTTTTGAATCCGCGCGCGTTCGAGTCGCTGCGTCACTCGCTTCCGAGGAGTCGTTACGAAAGTTTTCCCGATCGCGAATCCACCGAAAATTCTGCAGTAGAAACGGCTCGTCAGTTTGCGCATGCCCTCGAGTCGAGACTCGCGTGATGCTTCGCCGCACGCTCGTTGCTGCGTCGCTGCTGCTCGTCCTCTCCACGCAAGCCGCACCGACGCGTGCGGCTTCATCGGACGGCCCGAAGCTGCCTTCGCTTCCGATGCTCGCGCGTGTTCGTCTCGACGTGACGCCCGATCATGTCGTCGCGATGCAAGAGGTGAATCTGCCGAAGGGAGATTGGGCGGGCGGCGATCTCGAGCTCTTCGTCGCGTTCGGTGCGCCCGGTTCTCCGAGCGCGCTCGATGCAACGCTCGTTGCGCTCGGCGACGGTGAGCTCGAATCGAATCCGAAAGATCCGGGTGAGCCGATTCTGTTCGACCGCGCGCCTCGACGTCCGACGCACGCGAGCCTCTTGCTCGGTTCGGCGCACATGGCCGGCGTTGTTCTGCATGTGAGAGCGCCGGCATTTCGTCGTGCAATTTCACCTGGTAAAATGGCGGCGATTCGCATTCGCACGCTACTTCCGCTTCCGCCAAAAGATGCGATGGACGGTCGCGAGATCATCCTGCGTCTCGGCATCGAAGACGGTGCGCCGCTCGGCCTTGGACGACTTCAGCTCGCGACCGACGGGCTCGCGCTGCGTCGAGTCGAGGCGCATTTTTGCGGCGACGACGCGGATACCTATCCGCTCTCGATCGCCGTTATGCCGAAGCTCGCGCCGATCTTGCCGGCCGATCTTCCCGCCGACGCCGACACTCGTGCGCCAGCCGCGCCCGTGCTCGCGGTCCGCCACGCGACCGACGATCTCTGCATTCGAATGTGGTGAGCGGCGAGCCAGCTACGCGCAGGCGTCCAGACCTCGCTCGCGCCATCACATCCCGCTGCTGTCGGAGCTGGTCATATCGGTGCCGGTGCCGCTGTCGTTCAAGTCGTCGCCGCCCGAATCGCCCGCGTCGTAGAAATAGCGAAGCCCGAGCACGAACAACGTCATCGGATGCGCGGCAACGATGTCGCGGCGACCGCTGAGCTCGATGCTGAATTTTCGGTCGATGTAGCCGAGACCCGCCGAAAGCGCGTGGGCTTTCTGGCCGTCGTCATACCTGTAACCTGCACGTATCGGAAAATGGTCGGCGAGAAAAATCTCTGCGCCGAACATCGCGCGAGCGCGCGTGGAGCTCCACGTCGTGAAGTCGGCGAGTGCATCGGCTTCGATCGCGAACACGTGTTGCTGATAACCGATGCCGCCGGCCAGCGTCGTTGGCGCGAAACCGGTTCCGGGCGCCGTGAGATTGTGGCCGACCAAACCGATCGACAAACCCGTCACTGGGATCACCGTCGCGCCTGCGTCGAACGTGAACAAATTCAAAACCGCGCTGTCGCGTGTTCCATCCGAAACGGGATCCTGTCCGAACGGACCCGCGGCAACCGATTCGGTCGCGTGCAAATAACGGCCGGTTGCGCCGAGGAAAATTTTGTCGCTGATCGGATATGCGAGCGAGAGCCGCAAATCGCTCCACTTGCGATTCACGCCGTCCGGATCGAGCTGATTCCACGTGCCGCCGAATCCGCCTGCAAGCCGGCTCGTCGAAGAATCGGCGACGCCGCCGCCGTAGCTCTGACGACGTGCGTCTGGTGAAAACGCAGCGAGCCCTTCGAAGTGATAGACGCGCGTCGTCGGCAAATTCGCCGGGTTCATGTAGATCGCGGTGGTGCCCGCACCGAGCGCGTTTTGCGCGCCGCCCATTGCCAATTCGCGCGGGCTCTGAATTTCGCCCAAGTCGTAGCCTTGTTGCGGGGTCGTGCTCGACGGATCGGCCGCAGCCGGAGCGGCGACCAGCAACGCGAGACATGCGCTGGCGGTAGTAGAAACGACAATGGGAAATCGGCGAAATCTCGTCACGTCGCCGCGACCCTAACAAGCTCCACGACGAATGGATACTTTTCGACGCACGCAGCGAAGCGGGCCCATGACGCAGCCCCTGAAATTGTCGGCGTCTCGGGAGTCTTGACACACCGATCATCGAGAAATCGAGTGCGTACGGAAGAACGCGGCGCTGTCATGATCCCGTTTCAGAAACGACATCAAGGGTTTAGCTTTCAGCCTCACGGCGCGACATCGCAACGACAATGGCGGAGCGGAAATCGTTGCAAATTCGCGGGGTATCTACAATCAATAATCCCCTAATATTTCATGATCTTATAATCTTTTTGCACATCGAGTGTGGACGGCGCGAAAAGAAGGGTGGTACCTCAATCTTTCCGAGTCGGGACACCCCGTCCGTTGCATGAAGTTGGCAAGCTCATGTTCCCTCCAACGCCCAACCTAACGGGTCGTTTTGGGGAGCCAGGCAAGCATCTGAAGGCAGTCGAGCAGGGCTTCGTTTCGAAACGGTTCACCTAGTCAGAGGGCGCTGGTCAGAGGGGGACACCCACTCCGATTTTGGGGAAGAAGGCTTTCCACAGGCTGTGGAAAACCTGTGGTGATCGTGCGCCTTCAGCTCGCGTCTTTTCACGAGTCTGTCGGAGTTGGTCTTTGGAGAAGCAGAAAACGGTGGAAGCGACGATGACGAACCGGCAGGAACACGAAGAGAAGCCCGCATTCCAGAAGCCCGCGCACGAGCTGTGGGCGGATGCGGTCGCCTTCACGCGCGAGAAATCGCCGGGGAGCTTCGATCAATGGTTCTCGGGCGTGCAGTTCGACGGCCTGACAGAAGGTGTTCTCGGGCTTCGTGCGCGCGACGAGTTCGTGCGTGAGTGGGTCGCTGAGCATTTCTTGCCGACGCTCACCGATCACATTCGCAGCAACACCGGTCTCAGCATTCAGGTTGCGTGGACGATCGACGGCGTGCTCGAGACGCCGGTGGTGGACCAACACGTCGCGAATCAGCGCGCACAAAATTTGGAAGCGCCACGTTCGCAAAGGAAGCCTGGGACGACTGTGTCGGTGGACTCAGCGATGCCGAATTCCGAGAACCCGACGTATGACGATCTTCATCGTGCCGGCGGAGTGCGCATGCGTCCGCTTACGATTGGGGCCCCGTCTGGAAACACGGCAGCGCCGCGAGCTGCCTCGTCGCAGGGCCTCACAGACTCGGAGCGCCGCGTTCGTCTGGAGACCGTTGCAGCACCACTCGAGGGGCTGAATCCGAAATATACATTTTCGAATTTCGTGATTGGGCCCTCGAATCAGCTCGCACATGCCGCGGCGCTCGGTGCGGCAGGCGGCGGCGCAAAACGTCACAATCCGCTGTTTTTGTGCGGTGGAACGGGCCTCGGCAAAACGCACCTGGTGCATGCCGTTGCGCATCGCGTGCGCAACGAGCGCCCGAGCGCAAAAATTCTCTACATCTCGGCGGAGAAATTCATCAACGAGTTCGTGCAGGCGCTGCAGGACCAAAAGATGAACGAGTTCCGCACGCGCTATCGCGAAAAGTGCGATCTGCTCTTGGTCGACGACATTCAATTTTTGGCTTCGAAGACGCAGACGCAGGAAGAATTTTTCCATGCATTCAATGCGCTTCACCAGGCCGACAAACAGATCATCGTCACCAGCGACAAATATCCGCAGCAGCTCGAGCGCATGGAAGAGCGACTCATCTCGCGCTTCACATGGGGTCTCGTCGCGGACATTCAAGCGCCCGAGCTCGAGACGCGCGTCGCGATCGTCCGTAAAAAAGCGCAGATGGAAGGGATCGAGGTCGGCGACGACGTTCTCCTCTACATCGCGCAGCAAGTTCGCTCCAACGTGCGCGAGCTCGAAG
>JBDTFL010000436.1:0-5465 GCA_039937955.1 Polyangiaceae bacterium
GAACTCGAACCCGACCAGCGGCCTGCTCGCGCTCGATCCCGACGCAGGAACGTCGGAGCCGTATAGCGACATCGTCTTCACGGCTTCCGACGGGCTGACGACGTGGCGAGGTCGCCAAGATCGCACGCTCGCGCCAACGCCGTACCCATCGCTGCAACTCGGTCCTCTCGAGGCAAAAGTCATCGAGGCGAAGACCATATCTCCAACCGACGACATCCTCGTCTTCACGCATTCACCGCCCGCGTCCGATGGTAGCTCCGTGCCCGTGCTTGCTCTCGTTCCGTCGGCGCAGACGCCGGATTTCATACGCGTCTTCGCGCTGTTCGCCGCGGCGGACTCCGACCCATCGGACGTCGTCGGCGACGTCGCGGTCGGCAAGTTGATCGACTCGCCCGACTCACCGTGCGACGAGCTTGCATTCGCATTCGGCTCGACGTTGCCGAACCAGACCGGTCACGTGACGGTGTTCACGACCTGCAGCGGCCCGACGGCGCTCAACACGTTTGACCCGCACTTGGCCGCCGGACCGGCCATCCCACCACGCGATATCGCTCTACCCTCGGGCGTCAGTGTTCGCGTCAACGGCATCGGCGTACGAATCGGAGATCTCGACGGCGACGGGCACGCAGATCTTTTTCTCGACGCCGAAGCTTCGGCCGCGCTCGATGGGGGCACGGGCAACGTCCCCTCGACTTACGTCGCGTATGGCTTGAACGACGGAACCTTCAGCTCGACGCCCTTTCCCCATGCGTCCGGTGCGGACAACCAATTCGCTGGCACGCCGCTCGTTCGGAACGCGCAACTTCTTGCCGTCGGACAGCTAACGGCCGCGATCGACCCCGTCCCCGACTTTGTATTTTCCGGGGGGATTTTGCTGTTGACGAGTGCGGGCCCAACCGACGCAGGCGCCGACGCTGCGCCCGGACCACCATCGGATCTTCCGCAGATCATTGCCGACCAACCGTGGCTCGACGCGCGCGTCGCCGATGTCGATGGCGACGGCTTTCCGGATGTCATCGCGGGATCCGCCGGGCGTGTCGATATCTATCGATCCAGCGGAAATTCCATCCCCGTGCTCACCCCTGTTCACTATGCAGTCGACGGCGCCGCCGCTCAATTCGCCATCGGTGATTTCGACGGCGACCGTGTTCCCGACATCGCGTTTCGCGCCGACCACGGACAAGGCAAGGCCGACCTCGATGTGATGTGGGGCCATCTTTTTGGTGTTCCCGAGGATCCGGTCGTCGTCGGACGCTTCGGCGACATTCGAAGCATCGGTACCGGCATCATCGCAAGCGTGGTCGGCAACAACGACACGTTGGGCGATCTCGGCGTCGTCGTTCGCGGCACGAGCGACGGCGGACCATTCACTGTTTCGGTGCTCGCGGGCACGACCGATCGTCAATTGCAGGCGCCGTTCATTCTTCAAGCGCAGCAAGGCACGGGCGCGCCGGCATTGCCGATCGCGTTTTCGGTTGGTCAGCTCACGGCCGGCGATCATCATCCTGACTTGGTCTCGGGAACGTTCGTGTCCGAAACTTTCGACGGAGGCCTCGAAGCCGGCGCGCCCATTGCGGTTCAATTGGCGGTCGGACAGTCGACCGGAGCCGCGCAATTGAGCTCCGATCCTTCGCAATTGGTCTTCAGCAGCAGTCTCGATTCGTTCCGCATGTCCTCGTCCTGCACCGGGCCCACTTGTTTTCCGGCCGCCGACTGGGCGCATCTCGCGCTCACCACCCTCGACCTCGACGACACACGAGACGGCGGCGTCGGAAATGGCGTCGACGAAATAGTCGGCATCGCGCCTGCGCTTGCGAGCGCGACCGGCATTGCTGCATTCGACAAGTCACGCGAAGGCGCGCTTTTCTGGGCGCGTCTGGACGGCGGAAAATGGATCGTTCAACCCGGCTCGGCGCTTGGATCCTTGCCGATTGCGAATCGCACGGGCATCGCGGCAATCACCAGCGCCGACGTCAACGGCGATGGAAACGCCGACGTGGTCGTGCTCGTCGACGGCGGTCGGCAAACGTCGTTACGTGCGTTCATCAGCACCGGCAACGGCAAGCTCCCCACCGACAACACCGTGATCGCGTTGCCGTCGTACTCGACCGATCCTGGCTCTCGATTTCAAATCGTGAGCATCGCGGCCGTCGATGCCGACAGCGATCCCGGAAAAGAGATCGCCATGCTCACTGACGGAGGAGGCTTATTTTTGGCCAAATCCAACGCCGCAGGCGATTCGTTTACCGTCACCGGTCCCATCTGCAACGGCGGCACCTTGCAAAGCTGTGCCGACACACCGAGCCTGCGCATTCCATCCGGACAGGCGATCGCCGCGACCGACATCGACGGCGACGGCATCCAAGATTTGGTGATCGAATCGAACCTCACGCTCCACGTGCTCAAAGGGATCGCGGTGGACCCATGAAAAATCGCGGCCTCTCGATTTTTCTGATTGGTACGTCGCTGCTCCTCACACGACCGGCGCACGCGCAAAGTGTCGAGCAAGCGAAGGAGCTCTTCGACGCCGGCGCGCAGTATTACGCGAACGGCCAATACGCTGCAGCAATCCAAGCATTCGAGGCCGCGAACAAGATCGTTGCGAAACCGGCCATCGAATTTTCGATCGCGCAGGCGCATCGTCGCCAATATTTTTTGGATAAAAACCCGGACCACTTGAACGCGGCGATCCGCATGTATCAGGACTACATGGCAAAGGGCGGCGCGCGCAGTGCCGACGCCGCGCAAGCGCTCGAAGAGCTGCAGACGATCGCGAATCGTATGAGCGCCGACGAAAAAGCGCAGATGGCGAAGGCCCCACAAAAGGAGCCGCCGCGCATCATGGTGATGAGTCAAACCGTGGGAGCGCAGGTCACGCTCGATTCGAAATTGACGAAGGCCGTGCCGTACGGTCCTGACGTCGCAGCGGGCAAACATCACGTGCACGTATTTGCGCCGGGCTACTTCGATTACGATCAAGACGTCCAAGCGTTCGAAAATACCGTCACGCCGGTGAACGCTGAATTGCGGGAAAAACCCGCGCGATTGTCACTCGACGCTCCGAACAACGCGACGGTTTCGATCGACGGTCGCTTCGCCGGAAACACGCCGCTGCCATCGGCAATTCAATTGACCGGCGGTCGGCATCTCGTGGTCGTCACCAAAAACGGACACAAAGCATTCACCGAGGAGCTCGACCTCAAACGCGACGAACGCCGCACCGTGAAGGTGAAGCTCGACTCGTCAGGACAACGCGTTGTCGCAGATTCACTTTTTATTTCTGCGGCGGGCGCGGCAGTCGTCGGCATCGCGCTGACCGGCGTCGCGCTCGTAGAACAAAGCAAAGCCAACGACTTGAACGACGCACGCAGCGGCACTGGCCTCAGCGTGCAACAAGCGGACGATTACGATTCTTACAAGAGCGCGCGCAATCGTTGGGCGACCGTCGCGGGCGTTGCTTACGGTGTGAGCGCGGCGTCACTGCTCACGGGCATCGTGTTCTATGCATTCGATCAGCCGGTCGTGAATCTTCCGCCCGAACGCCTCGACGACAACCCGTCACCAGCGCAAAAAACGCAAACGCCTACAGGTGACCCACTCGAAATGGGAATGGCCCCGTTGGCTGGTCCAAACGTCGCCGGCGCTATGTTTTACGGGCGATTTTGAGCTGAGCGACGGCTGGTTCCGAAGGTGACCCGTGGTTGGAGTTTTTCTCTCGATCTCGCGAAGCGTGCGCGGGGCGCTCGCGATGGTCGGGCCGGGAGCGAGCTTCCGATTTTCTTGCAGATCGCGCGCGCCGTCGTCGACGACGTGCGACGCGGTCGTTTGAAAAGCGGTGACGAGCTTCCAGGAAGTCGCACGCTCGCGGAGACACTCGGCGTGCATCGGAACACGGTGCTCGCTGCGTATCGTGAGCTCGCCGCAGAAGGTTGGGTGAGCTTCGAGCAAGCGCGCCGCACGTTCATCGCGACCGATCTTCCGGAGGCCGAGGTGAAGCTCACACGATCGCCGAAGACTTCATCGTCGTCGATCGGTTTCGATCTGCCGAGTGCAGGAGACGAGATCATCGCGACGGCGCCGGGCGCTGGCGTGCTCTCGTTGTCGGGCGGAATTCCCGATGTGCGCCTCGCGCCGCTCGCTCCACTGGCGCGCGCATTTCGTCGAGCGCTTCGTCATCAAGGTCGCGGCCTGCTCGGTTACGGCGATCCGCGTGGTCCGAAACGATTGCGCGCTGCGGTGGCATCGATGCTCACTGCGACCCGAGCCATCGCAGTCACTGAAGACGATCTGATGATCACGCGCGGCAGCCAAATGGGGCTGGATTTACTGTCGCGCACGCTCATTCGTGCAGGCGACGTCGTGGCGGTGGAGTCGCTCGGTTATCGCCCGGCATGGCGTGCGCTGCTCGCGGCGGGGGCGAAGCTGATTCCGATTCCGCTCGATTCACAAGGCATGCGCATCGACGCGCTCGCTGAGATTACGAAAAAAAATCGGGTCGTCGCCGTGTACGTTACGCCTCACCATCAATATCCGACGACCGTCGTGCTTTCCGCGGGTCGGCGTCTCGAGCTGCTCGCGCTCGCAGCGCAACGTCGGTTCGCGATCTTGGAGGACGACTACGATCACGAATTCCATTACAGCGGTCGCCCCGTTCTTCCGTTGGCCAGTAGCGATCGCGACGGCGTCGTCGTGTACCTCGGAACGCTCTCCAAGGTGCTCGCTCCAGGTTTGCGCATCGGTTACGTCGTTGCGCCGCAGCCGCTCCTCGAACGACTGGTGCGCTGTCGTATCGACATCGACCGTCAAGGTGACTTGCCGCTGGAGATTGCAGTCGCCGAGATGATCGAAGACGGCGAAGTGCAGCGCCACACGCGACGAGCTCGGCGAATCTATTTCGAACGCCGCAACGTCCTTGCCAACGCGCTGGAGAAAAAGCTCGGTGGGGTTGTCGAGTTCGACATACCCGCAGGCGGTACGGCGCTTTGGGCGCGGGTCGACCCCAGCGTCGACGTCGAAGCCTGGTGCGAGCGTGCGCTCACTGCCAAAGTCGCGTTCCAAACCGCGCGCGTCTTTGCGTTCGACAATCGCGCGCATCCGTTCGCTCGGTTTGGTTTCGCGCAGCTCGACCCACGCGAGATCGAGACGGCAACCGATCGCCTCGCTCGCGCTCTCCCTTTACCAAGTAGCCGTAAAAAATAGCTTATTTCGTTAACGCGGGCCGGGCTTCGAGCACGTGCCGTTGATGCACGTGAGCGATCCAGCGCCGCAGCAATCCGCCGTCGTCGTGCATTTTTCGAATTCCTGAACGCATCCCGGCGGCTTGTCTCCGCAAACCAATCCGCCGCCATCACCCGGTGCGCGGCAGAATCCGTTGCAGCATTCGTCGCCGGTGTCGCACGAGCTTCCGTTGCTCCGGCAAGGATCGACGACCCAGAATCCGCGCATGTTGCCGGCGTTGATTTCCT
>JBDTFL010000437.1:0-5383 GCA_039937955.1 Polyangiaceae bacterium
CGCGATCATCGGATCGCGCATCCTCTACATCCTCACGAATTTGAGCGAGTTCGAAGACGCCAACCATGCGTTCGATTTCGCGTCGATCTTCGCACTGCGCCGCGGCGGTCTCGTTGCGTACGGCGGATTCATCGGCGGACTTTTGGGCAGCTGGGGATTTCTAAATCGTCACAAAATCCGCTTGATGTCGTGGGCCGACGTCGCAGTTCCGAGCCTCGCGTCGGGTCTCTTCATCACGCGCATCGGCTGCTACTTGTTCGGCTGCGATTTCGGTCGTCGCCTCTCGTCGTCCGCGCCGGGTTGGCTCCAGAAGATGGGGACGTTCCCGCATTGGACGACCGGCACGCTCGACGGCGGTGAAGGATCACCCGCGTACGTTCGTCATCTCGAGGAGTATCGAGGCAGCGCGCTCGGTGCGGAGCTCATTCGCAACAATCATTCGTTCCCGGTTCACCCCACGCAGATCTACGAGTCGCTCGTCGGTCTTTCGATTTTGGCGCTTCTGATCTGGCAGCGGAAGCACTTGAAATTCCGTGGTCAGGTTTTCTTCCTGTTCGTGTTCGCCTACGGTTTCTGTCGCTTCATCCTCGAGATCCTGCGCGACGATCCGGAGCGCGGCGAGTACGGCCCCGTGATGTCCGAGCACATTTTGATTCCGGCCTCGCTGCTGCTGTTTTCGATCGCGTTCGTGTACGGAATTGCACTTGGAATCACGAATCCGCGCGCTCGCTCAATCGCACGCGCGCTCGCATTTTTGCCGCCGATCATCGCGTTCTTCATGTTGCGTCCAGCATCCTTCGGCAACAGCGTCGTCGTGCAGCTTTCGACGAGCCAGCTGATCGGCGTGCTCAGCGCCGTGGCTGTCGCGTTCTTCTATGCGCGCTATTGGCAAGAGGCGCGACGTAACCCGGCGATGGCGATGGCGCTAATGGTCGACGCCGACATGAAGCGCGACGAGGCCGACGACGAGGACGACGAAGAAGAAGAAGTGAAACCGCGCGCGAAGAAAAAGACGAAGAGCGCCGCAAAAGAAAAAGTCGAGGCCGCTCCCGTGGTCGAAGACGATGCCGAAGGCGACAGCGACGACGACGACGAGCCATCCGGTGAGCCCGCGCCCGAAGGGTGAAACGATGAGGACGCGCGTAGCGTGGCTCGTTGCATCGGCAGCGCTTTTGTTTTCGACGAGCGCGCTCGCCGACAAAGTGGCGGTGCTCAAATTCACCGGCGCCGACGTGAGCAACGACACGGCGGCGCACGACGCCACGCAACGCGCAGTCGCCGCGCGTGGAAATACGCTTCCAAACGCCTCTGAAATGGTGACTGCCGAAGTCGCGGTCAAAGACACGGTGCCCGACAACAGCACCGAGTACATCGCAGCAGGAAAAGCGTCGACATCGGATTGGACCGTCGCAGGTCGCGTCGGAACCAACGCCGACGGCTACCACCTCGAGCTCGAGGTGTGTCAGGTGCAGAGCGGTCGCGTCGAATCATTGTCGCGCGACGTCGATCCCGCGCAAGCCGATCAGCAGATAAACGAAATGCTCGCGCTGCTTTTGCGACCCGAAGGGATCGCGAACGCCGCCATTCCGTGGGAACGCGGCGTGAAGAAAAAACCGCCGCCGCCCAAACCGGTTCCGCCTCCCCCGCCGCCACCACCTCCTGTTCCGCCGCCGCCTCCGCCGCCACCACCAGCGCCTGCGGTTCGTCACACGTACGCGGAGCATTCGCCCTTCGCAGTCGGTGTGGTTGGCGAAGGCTTGTCAGCAGTTTCACGACCTGGTCGTGCTGAAGGTCCGGTCGGTTCGTTCGAGCTCGGTGGCGCGCTCGGTTACGCCATCGATGCCGTTCCGGGCCTGGAAATTAGGGCAGATGGTGAATTTGCAGCGGCTGGACCGGGAGCGGTTTTTTTCGACGCCGGCGCCCGCTACGCGTTCATGCTCGTGCCCACGGCGCGAATTTTTGCCGGACCCGAAGCCGCGCTCGGCGGATTTTTCACGACGGGTGCCGACAAGGCCACACGCTTTCTCGCGCGCGGATCGGTCGTCGCAGGGATCGGCGTCGGCGACCATTTGCAGCTCGAGCTCTTCGGCGATGCCGCTGCAGCCGCTGGCGGATCGGGTGCGCTGATCTTTTTGGGAGGCGGGGCTCGAGCCCTCGTTCGATTTTGAGAGAAGTGCCGCTCCGAACGCGGCGCGATTCGATCAAGCTCGGACAAGAGATCGCCAAGCATCTTCAGCCGGGTGACTTGGTATTATTGAGCGGTCCTCTCGGAAGCGGAAAAACGTTCATGGCGCGGGCCATCGCGCGTGCGCTCGGCGTCGGCAAAGAAACGCGCATCACGAGCCCGACATTCACGCTCGTTCAAGAATACGAAATCGCAAACGGCGTTCTACTTCATGCCGATTTGTATCGGCTCCTCGAAGATCAAAAAAAATTGGAACGCGAGGTCGAGAGCCTAGGGCTTCGCGATCGTTTGCGCGAAGGCGCGATCGCGCTCGTGGAGTGGGGCGACGAGGCGAGTTCTTTTTTTGGCCGAGCTCCTCGCGTGCGCGTTGCATTCGAAATTTCGGACGAGAAGCGGAGCGCGCGTGTCTTCGAGTGATCTCGCCGCACGACCCACACCGCTCGGAATGGCCTTATTTTCCGCCGTTTTCGCGTTCAGCGTAGCGCACGGCGCGAATCGTCATGCGCGCATCGTCGAGCGCAGCGCGATCGTTCGCGCGTCGGGAACCGGTCGGCTGATCGGCGCGCGTGCGTCGTTCGCCATCCAACCATCTCTCGGGCGCGTGACGATGCGGTCGCTCGACGGCGCCGTCGATGTCGCTTTGGATCTGTTCATTTTGGCTGACGGCAGCGCGCGGCCGGTGTCGCTCGACCATCTGCAACCCGGCGCTAAAAACGAGCTCAGCGGAGATTTGCCGATCGAGGTCGACGGTAAAACGATCGCGGCGAGCGTCGTCTTTCGGATCGAGAACGAGGCGCTCGCTCTCGAGCTTCACACCTCCGACTCCGCGTTGGCTACCGAGCATCACGTGGCATTGCGCATCACCACGCCTGCGGACACGCGTCCGCTTTTCATCTCCGGAACCGGCGAGCTCGCGGACAGCGCGAAAGCGAAAGGTCTCTACGCGATCGTGGAAGACGAAGAGCGTCCGATCGGATTTGCATCTTCACGCGGCGAGATCGGCGTGGAGCTCGGCTTCGATGAATCGTCCGAGGAGCAAGCGCTCACGATGCGCCGCACCATCGACTCGCCAGAATTTCGGAGTGACATCGCCTCCACCGATCTGCGAATCGTGCTCGCGACGCCGAGCGCGATTTGGCGTGCGCTTGCTGCACAAGCTGGCGTCGCAACGGCCCGCGTTTTCGGAGAAGTGACCGAGCAAGTTGCAGATGCACAACGTGGCGGACGCGAAGTTGCGCATG
The DNA here is from genome assembly GCA_039937955.1 of Polyangiaceae bacterium. Classification (GTDB taxonomy): domain Bacteria; phylum Myxococcota_A; class Polyangia; order Polyangiales; family Polyangiaceae; genus JAICXU01. The sequence continues at coordinate 3,427 of JBDTFL010000437.1, forward strand.
CGCGCGTCGTCGGTTTGGACGACGAAGGAAAACCACAGCTGCTCACATTTGCCGATAATTCAGGGCGTTTCGACGTTGCAGCGTCTACGTCGATCGTCATGTGGTACGCGGCGCTCGACGCAACGCAGACGAGCGCACCGACCCGTTTTTTGCCGGGCACCACGTATGCGCTGAAGCTCGATGTGTCGCCAGGCGGTGAGCTTCATGCACGCATCATCGACGGTGATTCGAAGCAAGCGATCACCGCACGGCTGCTCGTTCACGGAATCGACGGCACACTCGATCCGAGCTTCGGTCCGGATTGGCGTGCGTCTGGTGCAGGTCCGGTCGTCGACGCGCTGCGCGGTGATGTGTCGACACCGCTTGCGGCAGGTCGGTATCGCGTCTGTGCAACGAAGGGCATCGAATACAGCGTCGATTGCCACGAGCTTTCGATCGAGGGCGGTCGCGGCGTCAGCCTTTCGCTGGAGCTTCGGCACGTGCTTCCGACGCCGACGCTCCTCGATTGTGATCTGCATGTCCACGCGCGGCCGAGCTTCGACACCCTCGTGTCGACCGAAGATCGAGTGCTCTCGCTCGTTGCGGCCGGAATCGATTTCGCCGTTCCCACCGAGCACAATATCGTCGGCGACTATGCCCCTGCCATCGAGTCGATGGACCTCTCGAGCGAGCTCGCGACCGTGCGCGGCGTGGAGGTCACGACCTACAGTCCGCGTTTCGGACACTTCGGCGTCTTTCCGTATCCGGGCGACAAACCGGTTCCACCCTTTCGTCATTCGAACATCAACGCGCTCTTCAATGCTGCGCATCGCGGTGATCCGAATCGCATCGTGCAGGTCAATCATCCGCGCATGGAAAAAGGCATCGGCTATTTTTCGGTGTTCGGTTACGACCCCGACAGCGCGAAGATTCCTTCGAGAATTCGGCTCGATTTCGATTCCATCGAAGTTTACAACGGCTACGAAATTCAGCAGCCCGACAAAGTGGAAGCGGTCCTACGCGATTATTTTTCGCTGCTCAATCGCGGAAGAAAATACGTCGCGACCGGCAGCAGCGACTCGCATCACATCCAATATCAATGGGCCGGTTATCCGCGCACCGTCGTCGATCTCGGCGCGGACATGGGTGATGCAACACCCGGTAAAGTCGATCCGCTCGCAGTGGTGGCCGCGATCAAAGCCGGGCACTCGATCGTCACGAGCGGTCCGCTGCTCGAGGTCACGGCCAACGGCGCTCGACCTGGCGACGAAATTCACGGAACCGATCCCGTCGTCGCGCACGTGAGATTGCGCGCGGCTCCTTGGATCGACGTCACGTCACTCGAGCTCATCGTCGACGGCAAATCCGTTCGCACTATCGAAATCAAATCGCAGCCCACCAAAACCGGGCCAGAGCTCGGCACGCTCGCGGACGTGCAGGCGCGCACCATCCGGCTCGAAGCCGACATTCCGATTCCGGCGAGCCCCAATCCGAAAAGCTGGTTCGTCTTCATCGCGCGGGGAACACGCAAGCTCGATGACGTGTTGCCATTCATGCCGGTTCCCCCCTTCGCGATGACCAACCCGATTTGGATCAACGCCAACAATGGAAGTGGGATAACAGGCGACAAACCTGAGCCCTGACACGCATCAAAAGCCGTCGAAACCGCGGAAAAAGCGCGGAGTGTGATACCTTTTCGCTCCGCAGATCGTTCAGGGTCGAGGGGGCGTACTTAGGATGTGGAAGAAGTGGCTGCGAACGAAAGCGCACGTATGAACACGACCTTCGGGCGCTACAAGCTGCTCGAGCGGCTCGGCCAAGGTGGTATGGCCGAGGTGTTCAAGGCGAAGAGCTTTGGCGTCGAAGGCTTCGAAAAAGTCCTCGTCATCAAGCGCATCTTGCCGGAGCTCGCGCGGAGCCAAGAGTTCGTCGACATGTTCATTCATGAGGCGAAGCTCGCGGTGCGTTTGTCGCACGC
>JBDTFL010000438.1:0-5298 GCA_039937955.1 Polyangiaceae bacterium
GCAAGAGCGGCTCGCGTGATTCGACGACCGCGCGCGGGAGTCCTTCAGTGGAGAAAACCCCGGTATTTACCGCTTGTCCGTCGATCGTGAATGCGTGGATTGGTTGCAGTTGATCAGCTGCGTCGAGCAAATACAAAACGCCGACGTGCGCCGCGGCAAGACGTACGAGGCCACGCAGACCAGCTGACGAAAGCGAGCCCACGTCGAGCGTTTTGAGCTGACGCACGAACTCCGCGTAGTCGCGTGCCTCTTGATCGCGCTCGGCGAGCTCCGCGTTCGCCGCGGTGAGACGCGCGAGTGTTTCTTCGCGTTCCGAGAGCGTCCGACGAAGGCTCGCGTCTTTTTCGTAGAGCATGCGCGCCATGTGCGCGAGGCTGCGACCCACCTCACCGAGCTCGTCGCGACGTTCGGGGAGCGGCGGCAATGGCTCGAGCTTGCCGGTCGCAATGAGCGCCTCCTCGAGCTGACGCGTGGCGCCTGCCAAGTCGCGGGCGATCCAAATTCCGCTGCCCAGTGCGATCACGATCGCGAACAAGAAAATCGCGGTCGTTTGATGACGCGTATTTTCCGCGGATCGAAAAGCAGCTTCTTTTCTCGACTCGGCAGCTTGCAGTGCTTCCGCGCGGAGCTCTCCGCAGATCACGCGCATCTCGTCGGTGCGGTTGCGCCCGAGCTCGGTCGCCTCGGAGTTCGGCATGTCGCCTTTTTCGCGCTCGGCGATTTGCGGCTCGCTCACGTTCAAGATCCATTCGCGAATGAGCCGTCCGAACGCCGCCACGCGCTCGTCCTCCATGCCGTTCTCTGCGGTGTTCTGCGCTTCCGCCAAAACGCCTTCGAGATCTCGGCGGGCGCGTTCGTACGGCGCCAAAAACGAGCGATCACCGGTGAGCAAAAAACCGCGCTTGCCGGTCTCCAAGTCGGCCATCAAACGCAGCAGAACTTCGGCGTCGTCGGCGAGCTTCAGGTCGTGACGAACGAGTCGCTCGAACTGCGCCTCCAATTCTTCGTGCGCTTCCGTGGCGCGATAAAGGCCGATGCCGAGGACGCCGACGACGAGCAGCGAGCTCAAAAGGATGCGCCAAAAAAGCGCGCTCGCGAGCATCCGAAACATGCGGGCTACATGCTACCGCGCGCATTGATTCGAGGCGAATTACGGCGATTTCAACGACTCGGTCTGCCGACCCACGCGCCGGCGCATGCGAGCGCCCACGCGATCGGAGAAAATGCGAGCGCGAATACGAGCGCAACGGGAGCCGCAAACCCCAGTAAAATGAGCGCAAGTAAGATCGCGAGCGCCGTGGCCAGTGCGGGCTCGAGCAATGTCGGCAAGCTCGAGGCTTTCGCTACCAAAAATCCGCTGATGGGAAATGCCACCAACACACCGGCACCCAAGAGCGCAACGGGACCAACCGTGGATGCGTCGTGCTCGTCGACGATCGCGAAATCCACGTGCGCCCAATTTCCGAATGCGACCGACCCGGCGATACCGGCGACCATTGCGCCGATGGTGACGAGCGCACCCAAAAGGATCCAGCGCAGCATGATCGGTTGGTCGGCACGACGCAGAGCTTCACGAACCGCATTGAGACTGGGCGGACGCGAAACGGCGTCGAGTGACAATCGTGAAAGGAGTGACGGTCGCGATGCAGGCGTCGCCGAGTCACCACGCGAGCGAAGGTCGCGTGCAAAAATCCACGTGATGCCGCCCATCATCAAGAGGAGAGGCGCAACCGCAACGAGCGCACCCGGCCCACGGCCGTAAACGAAATGCGCATAAAGCCCGTGCGCCATCGTCGCCGCGAACCACGTTGCCGGAAACAAACCACCCGGTGTTTTCAGCTGTTTCGCGCGTCCGAGCGCATAACCCCAGGCGCTCGCAAAAAATAAATGAGCGGGGAGCGACAGCGCAGCGCGCGCGAGCCAAATGCCGCCGGTTGGATGCGCATGAAGCACCGCCGCGTTTTGGGCTGCTGCAAAACCGAGCGCCGCGGCCGACGAATAAACGAGACCATCGTACGGCTCGTCGAAATGGCGCGAACGAAACGGAACCCACGCAGCCGCAACCTTCGCCGCTTCGTTGACCGGCGCAACCAACGCAAATAAAAATACGAGCGCACCAGCCTCACCGGAAACTGCCGCGCGCAAATCCAATCCGCTCACCGCGGCCGCTTTCGATTCGATGTAGAATGCAACCGCTGCGAAAATGGCACCGAGCGCGAACGTGAGCGACACGAGCCACGGCGGCTCGCGATTTTTGTCGGAGTAATGCACACCGACCGTGAGGAGCACGGCGGGCACGAGCGCCGCGAGAAACCACCTTAGAAACGAGAGCATCCGACTCGCTTCGAATTAGCACGCCGACGTGAAATCGCCTTGTTTTCGGCTTTCAGCCTGAGGTCAGCTTGAAGGGCATCTTGATGATCGTGTGATCAGCGGGCGGCGGCGGAAAATGCGCGGAGCTGATGGCCTTGGTGAGACACTTCATCGATTCCGCGTTGTAGCCCTGCAGCTCGACGGGTTTCACCGACGCCACGGTGCCGTCCGAATTGACGTTCGCCACCATGATCACCGAGCCGGTGAGCTTCGGGTTCTTCGGCAGCTCATGATTGATGCAATCGCGAAATTTGGGAGTCAGCGTGCTCCCGGCCTTGCGCGCATAGGCGACGATGATCGGATCTTCGTCGGCCGCGGTCATCGCGTCGACAGGGTCAGCTGGAAGAATTGGCCACGACGAAACGGTGGGAGCCGCCGATGCCGAGCCCTCCGCGTCGCTGCTCGATGTCGAATGACACGCGACGAGCGTAAGCACGGAAATCCTGACAATGATTTTTCGGGCTCGACTCAAAGGTGGAATCCGGCGCGCACTCCGCCGAGCACGCCGAGACCGACGCTCGATCCGTCGAGCGCGTAAACGCCGCTTTCCCCGGAAATACTCGGGCGTTTCAAGAAGAAGAAGCCGCCCGACACGTCGCCGCCGATCGAAAAATTCTTCGTGAGGTAGTAGTCCACGCCGAAATCTGCGCCGACGTCCAAGCCGTGCACCGATGCGTCGGTTGGCGCATTGAGACTCCCCGCCAGCGCATAACCGCCGTGCGCGCCGACCCAAATGTCGAGCGCGCCGATCGGAACGTGGAGCGCGACCTCACCGTCGATCTGCCAAAGATTGAACGCGGAGAGCGGTGAGAACCGAACGCGCGGGCCGATGGTGATGATGAGAAGACGTAGGCCGAGACCGAGATCGAACCCGGGGCCGAGATGCTTCGTGCTGCTCACACCGAGCTGGCTGTTCGAAAACGTGTCCATGCCGACATAGGTGGCGTTCACGCCGCCGTTCAAATAGAAAAACTCCAGACCGCGTCCGCTGTCCTCGGTCTCCGACTGGTTGAGCGTCTGCGTCGTCTCGGTTTGCGGACCTTGAGGCTGCGTTTGGGTCTGTGGACCGACCGCGTTCGGGTCCATGGGCGGCGGCGCTTGCAGATCTTGCGCTTGCGCAAAACCGGCAAAAAACAAGGTCGAAGCTGCAATTGAAACCATAAGCGCACACTTATGCGTCATATCCCTCGCCCGTTCCTTCGGTCTCTTCTTCGTCGCTCGTCTTCTGATTCGTCGCCACGCGATAATCTTCGCTCAGCCATTTGTTCAAATCGATCTGCTTGCAACGCGGTGAACAAAACGGCGGAACGCTGCGGAGCTCGACCGGGACGCTCGCCGCATTCATCGCCGGCTTCAATTCTTTGCGACAGATTGGACAGCGAGACACGATCACACAGTAGCGGAGGGCTCGCCGTCTTGCACCTCGGAGCCGACCGGCTTCGCGGGTGGAGGTGGAATCGGCTCCGTTTGCTCAGCGGCTTTGAGCTCGCGCGCCGCCAGTAATTCGTCGACGGCGCAGCTGCGTTCGAGCAATTCCGCGACGTCGAGCTGCGCGATTTTTTCTTCCGCGTTTTGCGCTTTCAAACCGTCGGACAACATCGTCATGCAAAACGGACATGCGCTCGCGATGGTTCCCGCTTTGTGCTCGTGCGGCGCCGATCCGTCAGCCGGTTTGTCGGCCGGTGCGCCTGCTTGAAGCGCGTCGATCAATTGCAACGTGCGTTTGCCGCTCACACGATTTTGATTTTGCTCTTCCATCCACATTTGCGCGCCGCCGGCCCCGCAACAAAGTCCGCGCTCACGCTTCCAGTACTCGGGCTCGACCAGCTCCACGCCGGGGATCGCCTTCAAAATCTCGCGCGGCGCATCGTAGATTCCGTTGTAGCGGCCGAGATAACAGCTGTCGTGATACGTAACGCGGCCAACCACGGGGTTCTTCGGATCGAGCTTTTTTTCCGCCAAAAGGCCGAGCAAAAAGTCGGTGTGATGGATGACGTCGAGCTTGGCGCCGAAATCCGGGTACTCATTTTTCAGCGTGTTGAAGCAGTGCGGACACGTCGTGATGACTTTGCGTGCGCCGCCATTTTCTTGCACGGCTTTGAGCGTGGCTGCGTTTCCTTCGGCGAGCATCGCGAACAAATATTCGTTGCCGGCGCGCCGAGCGGGATCGCCGGTGCAGTTCTCTTCTTGTCCCAAGATCGCAAAATCGACGCCCGCTGCTTTGAGTAATTTCGCCGTGGCGCGTGCGATCTTTTTCGCGCGGTCGTCGTAGCTCGCGGCGCAACCAACCCAATACAAAACTTCGGCGTTCGGTTTTTCGGCGACGGTGGGAATGCCGAGCCCGGCGCTCCACTCGGCGCGATCCATGCGCGAGAGGTTCCACGGGTTGCCGTTCGTCTCCATGCCGTTGAAGGGCTTCTGGAGCTCGGCCGGAAATTCACCGCGCACCAAAACGAGATTGCGGCGCATGTCGACGATCTTGTCGACGTACGAAATCATGACCGGACACTGCTCCTCACACGCACGGCAGGTGGTGCAAGCCCACAAGACATCCGGGTGAATGACGTCGGAGATCAGATTTACCGGCTTGATCGTTGATATATCAATGACATCAATCGGCTTGTTTTCTGCTGTATCCGCGGTTGCGCCCGGCATCGCGTCGCCTGCCGGTTTTTTCGATGCGCCGTTCTTCAGCGCAAGAACCTCGTCCTCGCGTGAGTACAAATGATCGCGGAGCGCCAACGTGAAGTGCTTCGGCGACAAGATTTTTCCGGTGCGATGCGCCGGGCAGTTCTCCGAGCAACGGCCGCATTCGGTGCAGGTATAAAAATCGAGGATCGCTTTCCACGAAAAATGATCGATGCGTCCGACACCAACTGCGAGCGCGCCTGGGTCCGCCGCTTCGCTCGCTTTGCCGACCAGCTC
>JBDTFL010000439.1:0-3303 GCA_039937955.1 Polyangiaceae bacterium
GAGGTCGACCGGTTTGCTCGCGACCGATACCGCGTTCGAGACCACCTCGAGCGCCAGGCGGTCGCCTTCACGGTACCCGACCTCCGTGCGGCGATCGTCTGCCAAGAGCTCGGCAAAAATATGTTGCGCCATAACTGCCGGTGCGGCGTCGCGATCGAGGTCGATGGCGTGCACGCGCACGTTCGGTTGCTCTTTGAGGAGGCTCTTCATCAGCCCGTTCACTCCGCCGTTAACGACCGTGCCGGGCACGCCACCACTCCGACGCCCGAAGTCTCCGCCGAGCCCAGTCGTCGCGACGATCCATTTGGCTTCGCCCGCGATTGCGTCTTTGGCTCGAGAAAACAAGTGTTTCAGTGCGTCGGACGAATCGGAGCCGAGCGTGCCGAGATACACCATGCCGTCGATGCGCCCGAGCACGTCACCTTCGTTCACGATCTTCGTCTCGGCTCCGCGCGCTTTCAATATCTCGACGAGCGCCGCGGCGACCCCACGATCGTCGGGAACGATCGCGAACATTTTTCCGGCGACCGTCACGCAGTTTGCTTTGGCCTGCGCCACTTGGCGAACCTCGACGACGTAGCGCTCGACCGGTCCGCGCGTGGAGATCGGTGCCGACTCCAGCGACGGGGTTGTGTCGGGCGCAGTGGGCGCCTCGACGCGCTTCAGCGTGGCTGGTCCGTTGATGCGACCGTCTAGCCAGATTGCGATCCCGCGAAGCGTCTTCACCGTGGCGAGCTCCTCGATGATCTGCGAGCGCGTTCCGCTGGCCACGAGCTTGAGACCGAGCTTCTCGCTGACCAAACCCAAAATCTCGATGCGCTTGATCGAATCGATCCCCAAATCAGCTTCGAGATCCAAGTCGAGATCGAGCATGTCGGCGGGGTAGCCGGTGCGCTGGCTCACCACGGCCACGAGCGTCTCGAGCGGAGATTTGCTCGATGCAGCGAGTGGCTCCGCCGCTGAAGCAATGGGCTCTGAAAGCACTTTTTTTGAAGGCGATTTGCGATCGGATTTTTTCTGCGGTGTGGCGCGTTTCGTTTCTGGCGAAGCGTCGCGCATCTCGGCCGGTGCGCTCTCACCGAGATAGCGCAGCATCACCTGCCGCTGACCGTCCACGAGGTCGCGCATGTTCTTCAGATATTCGACGACCGCTTCGTCGCGTTCGTTGCGCAGCGCGACCTGCGCGATGACCAGCGGCTCGGTGACGATCTTCATCGCGTGGTCGGGGAGCTCGCCGTGAAGCGGACGCGCCGATTGACCGTTGACGATCCACGCGGTGGACGACGGAGCGCGCGCAACGTCGAGCGCGATCACGTTTGCATCACGACCTTCGAACAGCGGGCTCGTATCGATTGCGATTCCTGAAACGGCCAGCTGCGCCAGCGCGATCAAGAACGTAGTGATGCCGGCGGCCGATCCGTTGTCGCACGCAATGGCGAGATGCGGACGCTCGCCCAAAATGCGTCCGATCAAATCCGTGAGCACACCGCCTGGCCCTGCTTCTACGAAGACGCGTGCGCCGGCTTCGTACATGGCTTCGACTTCGTCCGCGAACCGCACCGGCTGCGCGAGCTGACTCGCGAGCAGCGCGCGAATTCCGAGATCGGTGGTCGGATATGGAGTCGCCGTCGTGTTTGAATAGACGGGAATTTTAGGGGTATTCGCGATCGGCAACGCTTGTGCAAGTGCGGCACTCGCCGACGCGACGATCGGACTGTGGAACGCGCACGCAACGGCAATCGAGCGCACCGCGTGATTTGCGCGCAGAGCGTCGCTCGCCAAACGCACCGCTTTTTCGGATCCGGCGATGATGGTTTGGTCGGGTGCGTTGGTGTTGGCGACGACGACGCCGTCGATGCCGTCGACGATTTTCGCAACGTCGAAAGCGGGTGCACGCACCGAGGCCATCGTGCCCGGCTCACCTGCTGCAGCGTCGAGGATCGCGGCGGAGCGAGCACACGAAATGTCGATGAGCTCCGATTCCGAAAACACACCGGCAACCGTGAGCGCGACAAGCTCACCGTAGCTGTGCCCAGCGGTCATGGCCGGCTTGACGCCCACGCGCTGGAGCAATTCGTTCATCGCGAGATCCGCCATACCGAGCGCGGGCTGCGCGACCCGAGTGTCGGTGATCGCAGCGCGCTGCGCGGCGGCAGCTTGCGGAGTGAACGCGGCGGCCGGGAAAATCACGGGTAGAAGTGATTTGACCAGATCGGTTTTCGTTCCGAGAAATGGAAACGCGACGAAGAGCTCCGCGAGCATTCCGGGACGCTGACTGCCCTGCCCCGGAAATACGAACGCGACCTCCGAGGATTCATACGCGGTCGTTTTGGCGACGCGAAAGACATTGGCGTGCTCGCGACCGTTCGACAACGCTGCGAGCTGCTCGAGCAATTCGTCGATCGACGACGCGACGATCGCCGCATGAACCGGCGCGCCCGCTCCTTGCTGATTCACCGTGAGCGCTAGATCGCGAATCGACGATCGCTTTTCCGCCGCGCGTGCTTGCAGCAGGCCGATGGTCTTCGTGAGCGCTGCGTCGGTCGCTCCGCGGAAAATGAACAGCTCCGACGGCCATGCGTCGAGCCCGTGCATGATCGCGCGATCGGCTTTGAAATCAGGGGATTCGAGCACGACGTGGAAATTCGTTCCGCCGAAACCGAACGCGCTCACGCCCGCGCGCCGCTTCTCTTCGGTCCACGGCGTCGCGGTTTTTCGAAACGCGAACGGGCTGGTGCTCGCGCGATACGCAGCGTTCGGTGTGTCCATGTTGCAGGTCGGCGGCAGCACGCGATGATGAATCGCCAGTGCGCTCTTGATGAGCCCCGCCAGACCCGCGGCGCATTTCGTGTGTCCGATTTGCGATTTCACCGAGCCGAGCGTGCACGCGTGATGCGCCGCGCCCGCTTCGTCGAAAAATTCGTTGAGCGTGGCGAGCTCGGTGCGATCACCGACGACGGTGCCGGTGCCGTGTGCTTCGACGAGCGAAACGGTGGCGGGAGAAATTCCGGCGCGCTCGTACGCGCGCTCCAACGCGCGGATTTGCCCTTCTTTTCGCGGTGCCGTGAGCCCGAGATTTTTTCCGTCGCTCGATCCGCCGACACCTTTGATCACGGCGTAGACGCGATCGCCGTCGCGTTCGGCGTCTTCGAGACGTTTGAGCACGACCGCAGCGACACCTTCACCGAGCGCGATGCCGTCGGCTTTTGCATCGAACGTTTTGCATTGGCCGGTGGGCGAGAGCGCGTGCACGCTCGCGAACTGCAAGTAGTCGTTGATGCTGTTGTGGAGATCGGCGCCGCC
>JBDTFL010000440.1:0-6102 GCA_039937955.1 Polyangiaceae bacterium
CACAGCCCTCGGTGAGGGCCGCGGGAATTGCTGCACAGATCGAAATCAAGACTACGAAGTGAGCACGCCGCATCGGGAGCACCTCTTTCCAAGATCCTAGCATCTATGTGTTTCGCGTAAACTCTCCGAACATGAATCTCGACGGCGAGCGAACGCAGGGCCAGCTCAACTTGCGTTACGAGGACATCGCGCAGGACGGCCGGGTGATGATCCAAATGCTCCCTGTTTCGCTGGGCGTGATTTGGCGAGCCATCACGATCCCCCGTGAAACACGCCGTGCGCTGCGTGCTGGCGGCATTTTGCCGATTCTCACGCGCTACGAAATGGAAGCTGGTGAGGACCCCTTTGCCGTGGAAAATCCGCTGCAGGTGACCGGCGGTTACGAGCTGGCGCATTCGGCGGACGCCGACGGGAAAATCGAGCGCCTCTTTCTCGACATGGACTCCGAGCTTACCGGTGTGAAGGGGCGCACGAATTTGCCGGGACCGGCCGATACCGGATCACCGGCGTTTGCAGGGCGATTGCGCGTCGAGCACATTTTCACGCGCCCGTTCGCGCCACCGGGCGAGCGTAAAGTCTCGTCGTTCGAATCGGATGGCCAGCATTTCGTTCCGCAAACCAAACGCGCATGGCGTGCGCCATGGTCGACGCTCGAGCCCTCGGCAAATCTAACCGCGCTCGATTCCGATTTCGTCGTCGACCCGCACCCGATGGTGCTCGGCGTGATGCACACCGACAGCAATCAACACGTCAACTCGCTGGTTTATCCGCGCCTCTTCGAAGAGGCCGCGCTCCGCCGTTTCGCCGTGCTCGGAAAATCGACGACCGTTCTCGCGCGCTCGATCGACATCGCGTATCGACGTCCGAGCTTTGCCGGCGACACGCTCCGCATTTTCGTGCGCGCGTTCGAGAACGCCGCAATCGGCTATTTTTTCGGGTCGAACGACGACGCCACCGACGTGAAAAAAGCGCGCGCGTTCGTGCAAATGCGTTTCGCGTAAGCCGTTTCCTCGCTACCGGAGGAAAATCCAAGTGCGTCGCACTGGACGCGAGCGAGCTACACTCGGCGGGTGACACCGAACGAAACTGAGGACGTGCCGGGCGAGCGCGCATCGACTCTCGAGGAAGCGAAGACCGACGTTGGAGGTCAAACGTCTAACCGACCCGTCACGGTCGTAGGTGAGGGGCTCCGATTTTCGCCCCGACCTGCCGGTGCGAACGCGTTCAACGCGCAAGAGTTCGTCGATCGCTATGCGAAGTTCAGCTCGCTCGGTGAAGGTGGAATGGGCGAGGTGAGGCTTTGCAACGACGCGCGCATCGGTCGCGACGTTGCGATGAAAGTCATTCGTCTCGATCACCATGCACGCGCCGATTATCGCGCGCGATTTTTGCGCGAGGTCCGTATCCAAGGGCAGCTCGAGCACCCGTCGATCGTTCCGGTTTACGACTTGGGAATCGGTGCAGATGGCGCGACATACTTCACGATGAAGCGCGTGCGCGGCCTGACGTTGGCCGACATTCTCGATCGTTTACGTGTGAAGGATCCCACCACGATCGCCCAGTATTCCCAGCGAAAGCTCGTAACTGCGTTCCAGAGCGTTTGTCTCGCGCTCGCGTTCGCCCACTCGCGTGGCGTCATTCATCGCGACCTGAAACCGACGAACATCATGCTCGGAGACTTCGGCGAGGTTTACGTTTTGGATTGGGGCATCGCCAAAATCAAAAGCGAGCCGACCGATGTTGCGGCAAATGAAGTGGCCTCTCACCTCGTCGATTCGGGCGAGCATCTCGAGACGCAGGTGGGTAGCTTCGTCGGGACGCTCGGCTATCTCTCGCCGGAACAAATATCGGGTGAAGAGGTCGACGGCCGCAGCGACATTTATGGATTGGGCGCGCTGCTGTTCGAGATCTTGACGCTCGGGTCTTTGCATCGCGGCTCACCACTGAAAATTGCCCAAGCCACCGCCGAGCAAGTCGACGCGCGTTGCTCCTCGCGTTATCCCGATCGTGAAGTTGCTCCCGAGCTCGAAGAGATTTGTGTGAAGGCGACGATGCTCGAGCCGAAGGATCGTTACGCGAGCGCGCGTGATCTCCACGACGCGATCGGGCGGTATTTGGACGGTGACCGTGATCTCGAGCGTCGCAAAATGCTTGCCGCAAATCATCTCGAGGTCGCGGAAGCCGAGATGGCGCTGATCGCGAAAGAGGGTGGAGCACCGCCGCAACATCGCGCGAAAGCATTGGGCGAGCTGGGTCGCGCGCTCGCGCTCGATCCGGGCAACGAGGCGGCGCTCGGCGCCATCGTGAATCTTCTCTTGAAGCCGCCGCGGATTATACCGCGGGAGGTGCTCGCCGACATGCAGCGATCACGCGAGGAGACGCAACGCGCGATCGGGCGCATCGGATTCATCGGATTTCCGATCGCGTCGCTGATGATGGTTCCGGTTTTCGTAGGGAGGAGCGTGACCAACTGGACGACCATCGCCCAGACCGTCGTGTGTGTCGTGGTCATGACTGCGCTTTGCTGGGTGCAACAGCGAAACCCGTCGCACAGAATCAGCTACTGGATCATGAGCGCGGCGACGCTGGCATTTCTCGCGTTGGGCCGTGTTTATGGACCTTTGATGCTGATTCCGCAGTTGGCGATGTGCATGGCGTTCGTCTACTCAGTGCATCCGGTGAGACGTGTGCAGATTGCATCTGTCACGTTGATGACCTTGACCATGGCCGTTCCGCTTTTGCTCGAACGCATCGGCCTGTGGCATTCCTCGTACCTGTTTCGCGACGGCGAGATGGTGGTCGTTCCGAACACCTGCAAGTTCACCGACCTCACGACGACCGGCTTTCTTGGCGTCGCGACGATTTTTCTTTTGTTGGTCGGCACGACATCAGTCGGACGAATTCGCAATGCGCTCACCGCCGCCGAAGAACGCCTGTCACTCCAGGCATGGCAGCTTCGTCAGCTGGTCCCTGAGCGAGCGCGTCGGAGCTTCCGTGAGTGAGACTGGGCGAGGACGACGCTAGCGACCATTCACCAACATCGGGCCGTAGCTTCCGGTGACCGGATCGAAATACAGCTGAAAACAGCAATCACCGCCATCACGACACGTTGCGGGTCCATCCATCATCAACGCAGCCATGTCACGTTCGACGGCGGTCGGAGCCGGGGAGACTCCGACATCCTCGGAGGCCGGAGTCAATGTGACGTTGCACATGAAGCTCATCTCCACGAGCTTATGACCGTCGTCGTTCGTGACGCCGAAGATTTGCGCGACGTAATGCGTGAGCTTCGCGAAAATCTCTGGATGCTGCATGCGCACGAGCTCACCGGCGCCGCCGTCCGCGCGCATCGCGTCGGCGAATGAAACTTGCCAGCCTCCACGTGCTGCGTTTTTCACGAGCACGCGCTTCGCGTCTGCAAAGACGATGGGCGGTCCAGAATCGGCGGCGGCCGCAGCAGTCGTGGATCGCGTGTGATGAAGCGGCGCCTCCGGTGTGAGAGGCGTCGCATCGTGATGTGCGCACGCAGTCGCCAGAAAGCCGAACGCCGCAATCACGACAGACGAATGGCTCGCGTGCGTGGTGCGGCGTCGCATTTGCGGATTTTGGCCGCGCCTAAACCGACGCGAATGCAGCGTCGGGAATGTCGAGCGGCGAGCGATCCTCGTCGAGCATCAGCTTCGCTTGGTGGCCGACGTTCGGCAGCACATTGCGTGCATAATACAATGCTGCCTGCAGTTTTCCTGCGTAAAATGCGCCATCCGGATGATCTGCGGCGACCGTCTTGGCTTTTTCGACAGCGATGACCGCGCCATCCAAAAGCATCCACGCCACCGAAAGCTCCGCCATCATCTCGAGGAAGCGATTCGCGTAGAGCGGCACCATTTCCATGTGACCTGATTGGAACCAACCGAGCAGCTTCATCGCCGAGCCGGCCAATGCCTCTTGTGCCGCGCCGAGCTTCTTCACTTCCGCGCCCACCTTGGCGTGGTCCGAATTTTTCGCGACGAACTTCGCGACGTCCGACAAGAATTGTTGGAGGTTCGCGCCGCCGGCTTGTCCGAGCTTGCGCCCGACCAAGTCCATCGCCTGAATGTGATTCGTGCCTTCGTAGATCGAAAAGATCTTCGCGTCGCGACAGTACTGCTCCGCCGGATAATCGCGCGTGTAACCCGCGCCGCCGTACGTTTGAATCGCCGTCTCGCAAACGCGGAACGCTTGATCTGATCCGTAAGATTTGACTAACGGAACGAGAAGGTCGACTTGGCCTTGGTGATACGCCTTGAGCTCGTCGGATCCGCCGGTCTTCTGCAAGACGTCGACGATATCGGTGTGGTGCGCGAGCTTCACGGCCAGCGCGCGAATGCCTTCGACGCGTGACTTCATGTCGAGCAGCATGCGGCGAACGTCAGCGTGCTCGACGATCGGAACGCGCGGCGCCGTTGCGTCTTTCCAATTCGCGATGCTCGCCCCTTGCTTGCGTTCTTTCGCGTATTCGAAGGCGTTCAAGTACGCGGTGGATGCGACGCCGATGCCCTGCACGCCGACTGCGATGCGCGCGCCGTTCATCATGCGGAACATTTGCGGCATGCCTTGATTGAGCTTGTCCTCGCCGCCGACCGGATAGCCGATGCATTTTCCGTTTTCGCCGAAGTTCAAAACGCACGTCGCCGATCCGTTCAAACCCATCTTGTGCTCGATGGCGCCGGTGTTGACGTCGTTCGGCTCGCCGAGTGATCCGTCGGCGTTCACGCGCACTTTCGGAACGATGAAGAGCGTGAGCCCTTTGGTTCCGGCCGGCGCGCCCTCGATGCGAGCGAGCACCAAATGCACTATATTTTCCGTGAGATCCTGATCGCCTGCAGAAATGAAAATCTTCGTTCCGCGGATCGAATAGCTGCCGTCCGGGTTGCGGGTCGCGCTCGATCGGCTCGCGCCGACGTCACTGCCGGCGTGCGGCTCGGTGAGGCACATGGTGCCACCCCATTTGCCGCCGAACATGTTGTGACAAAACATTTGTTTCTGATCGTGCGTGCCGACCGACTCGATGACCTCGCTCGCGCCGAACGCGAGACCGGGATACGAGTTGAACGCTGTGTTCGATCCGCTGAGCAGCTCTTCGATCAACACTTGAATGCTGCGCGGTGCACCTGCGCCGCCGAACTCCGGATCAACGCCGATGACCTTCCAACCAGCCGCGTGCAATTTTTCCCAAGCCTCTTTGAAACCGGCCGGCGTGTAGACCTTGCCACCTTCGAAGCGGCAGCCCTCGGCGTCGCCGGTTGCGTTCAGCGGACCCGTGACCTCGCGACAAAATCGGTAGCACTCGGTGAGCGAGCTTACGATTTCGTCTTTGCCCCAATTCTCGAACGGCGCTTTGCCGAGAAGCTTGTCGACCTCGAACTGCTCGAACAAGAGAAAGTTCCACTCACGAAGATCGGCTTTGTACTTGTTCTGTTTCGAAATGGTTTTTGCGGCCACGGCGGGTCTCCTCGCGATGAGCTACCGAGTACGACTCAGGTGTCGTCCCTCACTCACTGCAATGAATTACACGGCAATTTACGAGTCGTTCTGTCCTGACGAAAACTGAATGGCGATTCAGTTACTGTTCATTTAGCGCTTACGCACCGCGTTGGCCAGCCGTTTCGATCAATCAGCGGGCGCCGGTCGCGCAGGTAGGAGAACAGCTCGTTTGACTCGCACATGCGGCGACTGCTCTCTTGTGTGTGATGGCCGCAACGACGCCGAATCGCGCATTTCACGCGTACGATCCTCGTCGCGCGCTCGGCCGTCTCGCAGTGGCGGTGGCGATCGGCGTGGTCATTTCGGTTTTGCTGTCGTCACACACGTGGCAGCTGCGCGCGCTTGCGGGATGGGATGTCGCCGGTCTCGTGCTGGCTGTGCTCGCGTGGCTCGTCGTGATCAAATCCTCGGCCGCGAAAACGGCGCGCCTCGCCGCGCGAGAGGATCCGGGTCGCACGCTCGTGTGGATCATCGTGTTGATCGTCAGCCTCGTGAGCATGTTTTCGGCCGGCTACGTTCTGCGGATTTCGAAGAGCGAAGCCCTTCTCGAAGAGCGCACGCTCGTTGGGCTTTCCCTTT
>JBDTFL010000441.1:0-3113 GCA_039937955.1 Polyangiaceae bacterium
GCTTTTTTCCGGGCGTCGGTCCCCGCAGTCGGCCGTCCTTTTTCTCGATGCTCTGGCTCATGGTTACGCTGACTAACGTGCTCGCTGTCACGCTCACTAGCGTGCTCGCCAGCGAAGCTTCGCCCACAAATAACGCAAATCACGAATGCGTCGTAGGAAGTCTCACGCGAGTGACTTTTGGGCTAGGCTTAATGCCGAGGATTCTGTGAGCACATCGAGCCCCCCGGTGCCCCTCAGGCTCGGGCCGTACGAGCTCATTCAGCGCCTGGCGACGGGCGGAATGGCAGAAGTTTACCTGGCGCGACGCGCAGGGCCGCACGGCTTTCAAAAGCTCGTTGCGCTGAAACGCATTTTGCCGCAGCTCGCGCGCGACGAAGATTTCGTCGCGATGTTCGTCGACGAGGCGCGTGTATGTGCGCGGCTCTCGCATCCGAACATCGTGCAGGTCTTCGATTTCGGCGAGCACGACGGCGAGCTGTTCATGGCCATGGAGTACGTCGACGGCACGACGGGCGCGCGTCTCATTCGCGCGGCGGCGTCAGCGGGAGTTGCGCTGCCGATCGAGGTGTCGCTGCACATCGCGCTCTCGGTGCTGCGCGGTCTAGAATATGCGCACGCAGCGCACGACGAGAAAAACAAACCGCTCAATTTGGTGCATCGCGACGTCAGCCCGGGAAATCTGCTGATTGATCGATCTGGTGCCGTAAAGCTCACGGATTTCGGGATCGCGCGGGCGAGCGAGTTCGAGCGACGCACCGACGCCGGTCAGCTCAAAGGCAAGCTCGGTTATATGTCGCCGGAGCAAGTGGTGGGCGCAGAGCTCGACGCACGCAGCGACATTTTCACGCTCGGGATCGTCTTCGCCGAGATGCTCACGCTCCGCCCTTTGTTTTCAGGAGGTCGCGAGCTCGACGTCTTGCTGCGCATCCGCGACGCCGATCTCGGCGCGCTCGATCGCGGCAATCAAGAAATCGACGACGACGTGAAAGCGGTTTTGTATCGCGCCCTCGCGCGGGATCGGAGCCTTCGGTATCCGAACGCAACCGCATTCGCGGAGGCGATCGAAGAGATCATTCGTCGGAAACGATTACAGGTCGGCCCCGCACGACTTGCCGCATTCCAGCAAAAGCTCGGCCTCGCGTCCGGAGACCGCGACGGCGAGATCATCGAGCCGAGCCGACCGTCGGCTTCGCGCAATCGCGCAACGACCACCGACGAAGCGTCCTCGACGAGCGGCGCACGCGACGTTTCACCGCAGATTTACCGAGTAAAAACCGCCGACGGCACGGTGCTCGGTCCCATGTCCTATCCGCGCCTCATCGAATTGTTCGCGACCGGACAGATTCATCCGCGCACCGAGCTCTCGCGCGAGTCGGGCACGTTTCGCGAGGCGCTGCACTTCAACGAGCTCGCGCGCTTCGTCACGAGCCCCGCATTGCGTTGGGACGAAGAGCTGCACGGCAACGTCGAGCGCACGATGATCGATCGCGCGAGCCTGCCTTCGTACTTGTTCCAGATCGCGCTCGAACGCGACACGGGCGCGCTCATTTTTCGTGATCAGCATCGGCGTAAGAAAATTTATTTGGTCGAAGGTGCGCTCGAGTTCGTGGCGTCGACCGACAAGCGCGAGCTGCTCGGCGAGTATTTGATCGCGCGCGGCCAAGTGCTGCGCATGGAGGTCGACATGGCGCTGGCGATGTTGCCGCGATTCGGTGGTCGTCTCGGCGACGCGCTCGTTGGTCTCGGCGTATTGCGCCCGATCGAGCTTTTTCGGGCGATCCACGATCAGATGCAAGAACGCTTCTTGGATGTTTTGTCGTGGAAGCAAGGGGACCTTGCGTTCATTTCCGGCGCACGCTCGCACGAGGAAACGTTTCCGCTCGGCGTCGATTCGTTCGAGCTCATCACGCGCGGCATCAAAGACGGCTACACGCAAAGCGAGCTCGAGGAGCTGCTCGAGCCCATCGCCGACGACGTCCTCTCCCCGGTTCCATTGCCGCCCCTGCGCATCGAAACTCTGCGTCTGCCGGAGTCCGAGGCTTACGTGCTCAAATGCACCGACGAGGAGATGACGCTCGGTGCGCTCACGGCGCGCATGCGCGAGCTCGAAGCCGCCAGCGACGACGAAATTCTGCGCGCGGTGTTCGTTGGTCTGTCGTGCGACATCATCCGCTCACTTCGTTGGACGACGCTGCATCCCGAGAGCGGCATTCAACGAGCGGGCGCGACGAGCATTCGCTTCAATCGTTGATTTTGCGTCAGCGCGAAATGCGCTTCTTTTTACGACGAACGAAGAGCAGCGCGAGGCCGCCGAGCAGTGGTGCGAAGCTCGACGAGGAATCGTCGCGTGCTCCGACTTTGCACGAGCCGCAACCTCCGCCGGCAGCGGTGAGCGTAGAGTCCGCGCGACCGCGAATCAGTGGCGAAGAAACCGTTCCGACATTTCCTTCTTCGTCGCGTGCTTCGACGGTGAGTGCGGACGCGCCCGACAACGTCGTGGCGCCGACGTCAGCGACGGGTGCCCATGCTGTCCATTCGGCGTTTGTCCCGTTGGGGCCGTTCGTGTTCGTCACGCGATAACGCATTTGCACGGCGGTCGTGTCGCTCACGATGTCCCAAGCCTTCACGGTTACGCTGCCGTCGTCGCGGGTCGTGAGATCGATGCTCGGTGGCAGCACGTCGATGATGAACGGCACTTGCGTTGGAGCAGTGGACTCGCTCGTGGGTTGTCCGTGAAGGCGGGCCCAAACATTGAGCACGTGCTTGCCTTGCAAAAAGAGCGCGTCGTTTTGGATCGTGAAATCACGCGACGGTGCCCATGCGCTGTGCGTGCCCTTGTCGATCGCGTACGAATATTCGAGTGTCGGGTCCTCGAACGATGACGTTAGAACGACATGAAGTATCGGATTTTTGGCTCGATCCGCGGTCGACAGGCTCATCGCCTCCGGGAACACCTTTTTGCTGACGATGGTCGCCTTCACGTCGGCTTCGCGTGTGGCCGGTACTTTCACGACTGAAAAATCGGCGAACAAACCGATGTAGTCGTCGGTGCCTTTCGTGAGCTTGCGAATCGCGCCGTCGGGGATCGTGATCGCCAAACCAAAAGAGGAGAG